>CAJCJE010000797.1 GCA_903970565.1 Candidatus Melainabacteria bacterium
GTCGCAAACACCGGGAACCGAGCCGCCAACACAGACCCCATCCCAGCAACCTGCGAACCCTGACCCGAAAACACCACACCAACCCGACCCTGACCCTCCACCCGACCCGACACCACCGGGCTGGCCAAGCCGGATACCAACTCACCCAGATCCGAACCCACCACAACCGCCCGCTGCTCCAACGCCGCCCGACCTGACGCCAACGACCACCCCACCGACACCACATCAGCAAGATCAGACACAGACTCAGCCAAACGGGCACGCTGCGCCCGCAGACTCACCTCATCACGACCCGACACCACCCACGGCACCACCACACCACCAGCCGACCCAGCGGCGCCCTCGCGGTCGCTCCGGGCTGGGATCGAAGCTGGGATCGGGGCGCTGGAGAGGATCAGGTGGCAGTTGGTACCGCCCATGCCGAAGGAGCTGACGCCGGCCAGCCGTCGGGAGCCTTCGCCGTTGAGCGCGGTGTGATCCTCGGCGACGCGGAGATTCAGCTCGTCCAGGTCGACGGCGGGGTTGGCGGACTGGAAGTTGAGGCTGGCGGGGAGGTGGCCGTGGTCCAGCGCGAGGGCGGTCTTGACCAGACCGGTGATGCCGGCGGCGCCTTCGAGGTGGCCGACGTTGGTCTTGACCGACCCCACGAGCAGCGGAGACTGCCGGCCGGGGGCCTGGCCGAGGACCGCGCCGAGGGCGGCGGCTTCGATCGGGTCGCCGACGCGGGTGCCGGTGCCGTGCAGTTCCACGAAGCCGATGTCGGCGGGGTCGACCTCGGCCGCCGCGCAGGCGGTGCGGAGCAGTCGTTCCTGGGCACCCTGGTCGGGGGTGGTGAACGAGGCGCCACCGCCGTCGTTGTTCACCGCGCCGCCACGGATCACGCAGTAGATGTGATCGCCGGCTTCGACGGCGTCGGCCAGCCGCTTGAGAACGACGACCGCGCCGCCCTCACCTCGGACGTAGCCGTTGGCGCGGGAGTCGAGGGTGTAGCAGCGGCCGTCCGGGGACAGCGCGCCCAGGCTGGAGACGACCATCGCGCCGCGGGCCAACAGGTTCAGGTTCACGCCACCGGCAATGGCCAGGTCAGCGGCGCCGAGGTTGAGGTTTTCGCCGGCCAGTTGCACGGCGACCAGGGAGGACGACTGTCCACAGTCGATCGTCATACTCGGGCCGGTCAGTCCGAGGCAGTAGGAGACCCGGTTGGCCAGTGCGCCGCGTTGTCCGCCGGTGAGGGTGTACTGGCTGAGTTCGGTGGTGTCGCCGAGCAGGCGGGAGTAGTCGTCGGACATCGAGCCGAGATGGACCGAGGTGGTCGCGGTCTGCGTCGAACCGGGTACCAGCGAGGCGTCTTCCAGGGCTTCCCAGCACAGTTCGAGGGCCAGTCGCTGCTGCGGGTCCATTGCCACGGCCTCGCGGGGCGAGACGCCGAAGAAGGCGGCGTCGAACCCCTCCACGTCGTCCAGGAAGCCACCCAGTCGGACGCCGGGGTGGGCGTCGAGGTCGAACCGGTCGGCGTCGGCCCAGCGGCCGGCGGGCACCTGGTCGATCGCGCTACGACCCGTCGAGAGCAGGCGCCAGAACTCCGACGGGTTCGGCGCGGCGGGCAGCCGGCAGGCGATACCCACCACGGCCAGATCGCGGCGAGGGGTGTGGCTCATCAACGTCGGGCCCCTTTCTGCCTTGTCCTGACAGAAGAAAACTAGGCACTTCAGACTAGGGATTGTGCCAATTCGGGCGGGGGCGACGGCGGGAACTCTAGCGGTTTCACTAGCGAGGACTCACTTCGATGAGGAATCGTGCCGCATCTTCTGTTTGCGCTCTACCCAGCCTTCGGCCATGCCCTGCCGATCCTGCCGGTCGTCGCCGAGTTGACTCGGCGCGGCAATCGGGTGACGGCTGCCACTGGCGCGGACTTTGTCGACCGGGCACGTTCGGCGGGCGCGGACACGGCGACGTACGTCACCTCGCTGTCGACGTCGGCGCCGCCGGATCACCTTACGCCGGACGAGCTGGCGCAACGCTCGTTGCTGTACCTGGAGGAGATCCTGGCGATCTCGCCGGTGTTGGAGGCCGCGTGCCCGAATCCACCGGACGCGGTGGTGTACGACACGACGCTGTGGGCGCCGAGCCGGGTGCTCGCGGCGAAGTGGGGCTGTCCCAGTATCCAGTTGGTGCCCACATTCGCGTCCAACGAGCATTTCTCGATCACCGACAAGTTGGGTGAGCTGTCGACGCCGCTGGACCCGGCGCATCCGGCGCTGGTGCGCTTCGGTGAACTGCTCGGCGAATACGCGACCGGGCACGGCATCGCGGCCGAGGACATCGGGTCGGTGCTGGGCGGTGCGAACGAGTTGACGATCGTCTCGATCGCCAAGCGGTTCCAGGTTTTCTCGGAGACCTTCGGCGACGATCACGTGTTCGTCGGGCCGTGTCTGGACGAGGTCGCCGACGACTGGCAGCCGCCCCAAGACGGGTTGCCTGTCGCGCTGGTCTCGCTGGGCACCACCGTGAACGAGCGGCCGGAGTTGTTCCGGCAGTGCGCGAACGCCTTTGCCGGCACGGGTTGGCATGTGGTGATGACCATCGGCGGCCGGGTCGACCCGGCAGATCTGGGGGTGCTGCCGGAAAACGTGGAGGTGCACCGCTGGATTCCGCACGGCGCGGTGCTGCGGCACGCATCGGTTTTCGTCTGCCAGGGCGGGATGGGCAGCGTGCAGGAGTCGCTGTATCACGGGGTGCCGATGGTGGTGATTCCCCATCACCCGGAGCAGCGGGCGAACGCGGACCGGATCGACGAACTCGGGCTGGGCCGAATCCTGGACCGGGAAACGGTGTCCGCCGATCTGATCCGCGCGGCGGTGACGGAAGTCGCTGCCGACAACGAGATTCACGTCAGAACACGGAAGATGCGCGATCACAGTCAGGCCTCCGGTGGGGCCGTACTCGCCGCGGACGAGATCTGTGCCCGTGCCAGTCAGCTGACAACGCAAGCAGGTGGATCATGACCAAGACCGCGCCACCGGCGCCCCGAGTACTGTGCGTCCTCTACCCCGCGATGGGTCATCTGTTGCCGGTGCTGCCGGTACTCACCGAGTTGGTGAGCCGTGGCTGCGAGGTGGTCGCGACGATCACCCCGGAGCTGGCCGATCGCGTCCGGGAGACCGGGGCCGAGGTGGTCACCTATCCCAATCCGATGGTCGCCCGGCTGCCCGACTTCACGACCCACGACAAACTGGCCGAGCGGATGGAGGTGCTGCTCAGGGAGATCGTCGAGACCTCGCCGACGATCGAGCGCGCGTTCTCCGAGCCGCCCGACGTGGTGGTGCACGACCTGTCGATGTCGGCGCCGGGACGTGTGCTGGCGGCCCAGTGGGGCCGGCCCAACGTCCGGATGCTGCCGATCTTCGCGTCGAACGAACACTTCTCCATCGACGAGAAGTTCGCCATGCTCGCGCCGCCGCCGGAGCCGGGCGCGCCGCCGCACCCGGCTTTCCTGCGCTACAACGCCTTCCTGACCGATTACGTGCACGATCACGGGTTCGAGGGTGACGAGGCCGGCGAGGTACTGGACGGCAGGGACGAGCTGAACATCGTCTTCCTGCCCAAGGAGTTCCAGATCGCCGGGGAGACCTTCGGCGAGGACCACGTCTTCGTCGGCCCGTCGGTCACCGAGCCGGCCGACGAGTGGACGCCGCCCGAGGACGGTTCACCGGTCGCGCTGATCTCGATGGGTACCACCTCGGCGAACTACGGGCCGGAATTCTTCACCGCCTGCGCGCGGGCGTTCGAGAAGTCGCCGTGGCATGTGGTGATCGCGTTGGGCAGCATGATCGACCCGGCGGAGTTGGGGCCACTGCCGGACAACGTCGAGATGCATCGCTGGATTCCGATCGGCGCGGTGCTGCGGCACGCATCGGCCTACATCTGCCAGGGCGGCATCAGCGGCGTGATGGAGTCGCTGCACCACGGCACGCCGATGGTGCTGATCCCGCATCAGCCGGAGCAGGTCACCAACGCCCAGCGGGTCGAGGAACTGGGCCTGGGCCTGGTGCTGACCGAGGCGGACGTGACGCCGGAGCTGGTTCGGCAGGCGGTCGACCAGCTGCTGTCGACCGAGGACATCGCCGAGCGCCTGGCGTGGGCGCAGGACGTCGGCCGGCGGGCCGGCGGCGCCCAGCGGGCCGCCGAGGAGATCTGCGCTCGCGCGCGGGGCTGAGCGCGCGGGCGCCGGGGGGGTCAGGCGCGGACGGCCAGCCGGGCTTCGATGACATCAGCTGCCCGGCCGGCCCCGCCCGCGGCCAGCACGATCTCCCGCATCTGCGCCACCTTCGCCCGGACGGCCGGGTCGGCGGCCACTTCCAGGACCGCGTCGCGGACCTCCTCCGGGGAGGCGTTCACCGAGGTCAGCAGCTTGCCGAGGCCGAGTTCGGCGGCGCGGCGGGCGTTGATCTGGTGTTCGGTCACCTCCGGCGGGACCAGCACCAGCGGGGTCGCGAAGGA
>CAJCJE010000798.1 GCA_903970565.1 Candidatus Melainabacteria bacterium
CCACCCAGTCCCATCCGCACCCTCCGCAAACGCCTTACACCGACCATCCGACGCCAACCCACCCTGACGAGCAAACTCCGCGAACAGACCCGGCGTCGCCATCACCGTGACCCCGCCGGTCAACGCCAGCGAGCACTCACCACGACGCAACGACTGCACCGCCAAATGCAACGACACCAACGACGACGAACACGCAGTGTCCACTGTCACCGCCGGGCCTTCCAGGCCCAGCACATACGACACCCGACCTGACAACACCGCCGCCGCGTTCCCGGTCGCGACCAGACCCTCCAGCTCCGAAACCCCTCGCACCAACTGCACATAGTCGTGCACACTCGATCCGACGAAAACCCCCACCTCGCTGCCGCGCAACCTCAGCGGATCAAACCCGCCGCCCTCCAACGCCTCCCAGCAACACTCCAACATCAATCGCTGTTGAGGGTCCATCGCCAACGCCTCACGCGGCGACACCCCGAAGAACCCGGCATCGAAACCGGCCGCCTGTTCGAGAAAGGCGCCCGGCATGGAAGCTCCGGGCGCCCAGCCCCGACTCTTCGGGGGCTCCGTTGTCGTGTCCGCTCCCTGCGAGACCAAACGCCACAGATCGGCACTGGATGCCACCTCACCAGGGAACCGGCACGCCATGCCGACGATCGCCACTGGCTCGGTGGAAATGGTCAGATTTTCGTTGACCTGGCGAAGTCGCTCGTTCTCCCGCAACGCGGACCGCAGCGCCTCGACAAGCTTCGAATCCTCCATTATTCAGCTCCCAATGCCATTCGAACGAGGTCTTCGGCGCTCATCGACTCGAACGCATCCTCGACTTTTTCGGGGAACAGCGACTCTTTCAGATAGCCAGCCAGGTCAGCCGGAGTCGGGTAGTCGAAGACCAATGCCGCAGAAAGGGTGAGGCCGGTGCTCGCGACGAGCTGGTTTCG
Organism: Candidatus Melainabacteria bacterium; assembly: GCA_903970565.1. Lineage (GTDB taxonomy): Bacteria > Actinomycetota > Actinomycetes > Mycobacteriales > Pseudonocardiaceae > CAJCJE01. Next base: position 939 of record CAJCJE010000798.1, read on the forward strand.
CAGCTCCACCGAAGTCAACGAATCGAAGCCGAGATCGGCGAACCGCCGATGCGGTCCGATGGCATCCGCCGAGGCATGTCCGAGAACCGCAGCCACCGTGCCACACACCGAGGTCAGCAACAGGTGATCCCGATCGCCCGGCTTCATTCCGGCCAGCCTCGACCGCAGTGATTCCTCCAGCTCCGGCGCCTGTTCGGTGTCATCGACGACGGCAAGGCCGGCGAACAACATACTCGGCCGGGACGCGGTGAAGTGCTCGATGAACCGTGGCAGATCAAGATCGACGACCGCGATCTCCCGATCCTGGTCGCGGGATTCAAGAACCGCGCGGAAGACGTCAAGCGCCTGCTCGGGAGTGAACGCGGTCATACCGATCTTGGCCATCCGCCTGGTCACGGCATCGCCCGCCGCCATGCCGCTCGACGCCCACGGGCCCCACGCGACCGTACTGGCAGTCAGTCCACGGGCCCGCCGATACCGGGCCAACGCATCGAGGTAGGCGTTTGCCGCCGCGTAGTTCGCCTGACCGGCGTTGCCCCAGGTCGCCGCGACCGAGGAGAACATGACGAAGCGGTCGAGATCATACTTCTCGGTGAGCTGGTGCAGGTTCCACCCGCCATCCACCTTGGGCGCCAACACGGTCCGGAGTTGCTGGGGCGTCATGGTTTCGAGTACACCGTCGTCGAGCACGCCGGCCGCGTGGATCACCGCGGTCAACGGGAACTGTTCGGGAATGTCGTCCAGTACCTCGGCCAAGCCGTCGTAGTCGGTGACATCGCACCGGGCGACCGTCACCTCGGTGTCCAGCTCTGCGCGAAGTTGGGTGACGACCTCCCTGGAGGCGCCGTTCCTGCTGAGCAACAGGATGTGCTCGGCACCATTGCGCGCCAGCCACCGTGCCACCTCGGTGCCGAGCGCACCCGTGCCACCGGACACCAACACGGTGCCGTGCGGTTGCCACTGTGCTCCGCCGGTCCGGCCACCGCGATACCTGGCCAACCGCCGGGCATGTGCGGTACGGGCCCTGATCGCCACCTGGTCTTCAGTGTTGGACGAGTTGAGGAGATCGCAGCACAGTTCGAGCTGGTAACCGGCCGGTTCGATGGGCACATCGATGAGACCGCCCCAGCGTTGCGGATACTCCAGCGCGGCCGAGCGACCGAGGCCCCATACCGGAGCCTGGCCGGGATCGGTTGGGAGACCGTCGGGAACCAGCGCCATCGCGTTGCGGGTGACGCACCACAGGGGCGCCGTGATCTGCGCGTCGCCCAATGCCTGGAACAGGAGCATGGTCGCGGTGACCAGCCGCATGTCGGCAGCCGGTTCGGCTCGCAGCACATCCCGCTGCAACGCGAGCAGCGACACGACCCGGTCGAACGGCTCCGGACATCCACTCAGCCGTTCCGCGAGTGCGCTGCGGTCGCTGGTGTCCACGGCGACCTCAACGACGTCGATCTCCACGTGGCGGGAACGCATCGCCGCTGTCAGCGCGGAGGTCGCGGCGGCCTGCTCGCCTTCCGTGGTCAGCACCAACCACCGGCTTCCGGTCAGGTCGTGCTGGCGGTGAACCTCGATCGGCGCCCATTCGACCTGGTATCCCACGTCCCGCATGATCTGTTGCTTGTCCTGACGACGACGCCAGGACGACAACGCGGGGAGCAGAGCTTCGAGCCCAGCCTGGTCCGCAAGCCCCAGTTCGGTAGCGAGATAACCGGTATCCGCTCGATGAACCGCGGCCCAGAACTGCTCGTCCACAGTTTCCTCGACAGCCACTGCCGGCTGACTCGCCGTCTCGGTCAACCAGTAGTGCTGGTGTTGGAAGGCGTAGGTCGGGAGAGGTACCCGGCGGGGGTTCAGACCCTCGAACACCGCCGTCCAGTCGACTTCGATCCCACGAACCCACAACCTGCCTACGCCGGCCAGTAGGGCCCGGTCCTCAGTAACCTGATCCCGTGCGAGCGGCGCGACCGGGAGGACAGCGGACACCTCGGCACTCAACACCGGACGCGGACCAATCTCGACCGCGACCTCGATACCACGCTCGGCCATCACCGCAACGTCATCAGCAAACCGGACCGTGTCCCGCACATGCCCCACCCAGTAATCCACCCAACCCTCTGCACTGGTGCGGTGCGAAATCAGGGTCGGGCCTGAGCCCAACGGCAGGAACTCGACCGTCTCCAGGACCGCGCGGAACTCGTCCAACATCGGGTCCATCAACGGCGAATGGAACGCATGACTGACCGTCAGGTACCGGGTCTTACGACCCCAACCCGACACCTTCTCCACGATCCCAGCTACGGCCTGCTCGGCCCCGGAGACGACAACAGCATTGGGGCCGTTGATCGCCGCGATCGACA
>CAJCJE010000799.1 GCA_903970565.1 Candidatus Melainabacteria bacterium
TCACGCCGGTCGAGACGATCCGGGCCAGCGGCTTAATGCCGAGCTGGCGTGCCCTGGCGTCGGACATGATCACCAGGGTGGCGGCGCCGTCGTTGAGCGGGCAGCAGTTGCCGGCGGTGATCCGACCCTCCGGCCGGAACACCGGCTTGAGCTGGGAGACCTTCTCGTAGCTCACGCCCGGCCTCGGGCCGTCGTCGGTTTCCACCACGGTGCCGTCGGGCAGCGTGACCGGCACGATCTCGCGGGCCCAGAAGCCGTTCGCGATGGCCTTCTCGGCCAGGTTCTGCGAGCGCACCCCGAACTCGTCCATCTCCTGCCGGGAGATGTTCTTGACCAGCGCCAGGTTCTCGGCGGTCTGACCCATCGCGATGTACACGTCCGGCACCTGGCCATCGGCCCTCGGGTCGTGCCACTCCTGCTCCGGTGCCTCGACCGCGCCGACACCTCGCTCCGCCGCGTCGGCGAAGACCGGGTTGCGGGTGTCCGGCCATGAGTCGGAGCTGCCGGTGGCGAACCGGGACACCGTCTCGACCCCGGCGGAGATGAACACGTCACCCTCGCCCGCCCTGATGGCGTGCAGCGCCATCCGGGTGGTTTGCAGGCTCGACGCGCAGTACCGGGTCACGGTGCAGCCCGGCACGCCGTCGTAGCCGAGCAGCACCGAGACGACCCGGCCCATGTTGAAGCCCTGCTCGCCGCCGGGCAGCCCACAGCCCAGCATCAGGTCGTCGATCTGGCTCGGGTCCAGCTGCGGCACCTTGGCCAGCGCCGTACTCACCATCCGCGCGACCAGGTCATCCGGGCGGACGCTCACCAGAGAGCCCTTCCCGGCTCGGCCGATCGGTGAGCGGGCGGTGGCTACGATCACAGCCTCTGGCATGGCGGCACTCCTTCGTGTCGAACCGGTCGATGCGCTCCAGTGTCGCGCACCGGAGGTTCGAGTGTGACCTCCGACGACTGTGATGCTGGCCGAACTTACCAATCGGTAACTCGACGGTCGGTCAGTTCGGTCGGTCGGTCGGCCAGTTCGGTCAGGAGGCCGCCGGCTCGGCTCGGCCCAGTCGCTCCCTGGTCGGGCGCGGCTTCTTCGCCTTCTCCACGAACTCGGACCCGGCAGGGGCCACCGACTCCACCGGCTCCAGGACGGCCAGGTCGGGTTCGACCCGGGCGTCGGCGCCCGCCGCCGCGCACAGCGGCGCGAGCAGGGCGATCGTCGCCAGCGTGTAGCCGGCCCCGTTGGGATGGAAGTGGTCGGAGCTGAACAGCTCCTCCGGCCGGAGCAGAAACTCCGGCGAGACCAGGTCACCGAGCGGCACCGGGATGCCACCAACCGCGCGCACCGTCCGGTCCTGCGCCTTGGCCAGCATTCGACTCCACGCGCTGGCTATCCAGCGCAGCGGCCGTTGGATGGGTTGGATCGACCGCAGGTCCGGGCAGGTGCCGACGACGACCCCGACCCCGACGGCCCGCAGCTTGCCCACCTCGGCGCCGAGCAGCCGCGCGGACGCCTTGATCGACAGTCGGGTGGTGACGTCGTTGCCGCCGACCACCACCAGCACCACGTCCGGTGGCCGCGCCAGCGCCGCGGCCACCTGCGCGATGATGTCCGGGGTGGTCGAGCCGCTGATCGCATAGGTGGTGAGGTCGACCGGCTGGTTCAACTGCTCGGCCAAGCCCCTGGCCAGCTGCACACCAGGGACCTGCTCGGCCGTTTCGGCGCCGATGCCGGCGGCCAGCGAGTCGCCGATCACCGCGAACCGCAGCGCGTCGGCGCCGGGAGCACCGGTCACGCCCCCTGGCGGGCCGGGCGGGAAGTAGCGGCCGTCGGCCCGAGGTGGCGGCCCCTGCGTCCCGCCGATCACCAGCTGGGCATGTTTGCTCTGCCGGTCCAACAACCCGTACACGGCGCTGGTGACGCCTCCGATGGTGCCGGCGAGCACTGCCGTGACCCGCACCGTCCGGTTCCAGATCATCCGCCCCACCTCCCCGCCGTCTGCCTGGATGGCTATCCAAACACCGGAAGCAGTACATCCGTTCCTGAAATGGATAGTTCGGATGGTCGAAGAATTATGGCCCGTTGGCAACTCACATTTCCCTCAGTACCCGCCGGTTACGACACGGTTCGGTCACGGACTCGTCGTCCGATGGGTGACGCGCCGCCACCCCCCGCGCGCACGAGCGCCTAGGCTGCTGGTCGAGAAGGCCAACGCAGGGGAAGGACCTCCCGTGGAATACGCCGAGCACATGGTCGACCTGGTGGGAAACACCCCCCTGGTCCGACTCAACACGCTGACCGAGGGGCTGGCACCGCTGGTGCTGGCCAAGGTCGAGTACTTCAACCCCGGCGGCAGCGTGAAGGACCGGATCGCGGTCCGCATGGTGGAGGCCGCCGAGGCCAGCGGTGAGCTGCGGCCCGGTGGCACGATCGTGGAGCCCACCTCCGGCAACACCGGGGTCGGCCTGGCAATGGTCGCCCAGCGCAAGGGCTACCACTGCGTGTTCGTCTGCCCGGACAAGGTTTCCGAGGACAAGCGCAACGTGCTCAAGGCCTACGGCGCGCGGGTCGTGGTCTGCCCGACCGCGGTCCCGCCGGAGCATCCGGACTCCTACTACAACGTCTCCGACCGACTGGTCGCGGAGATCCCCGACGCCTGGAAACCCAACCAGTACGCGAATCCGGAGAACCCGGCCAGTCACTACCGGACCACCGGCCCGGAGATCTGGCGGCAGACGGACGGGAAGGTCACCCACTTCGTCGCGGGCATCGGCACCGGGGGCACCATCTCCGGTATCGGCCGCTACCTCAAGGAGGTCAGCGACGGCCGGGTGCGGATCATCGGCGCCGACCCGGACGGTTCGGTGTACTCCGGCGGCTCCGGCCGGCCCTACCTCGTCGAGGGCGTCGGCGAGGACTTCTGGCCGGACACCTACGACCGGCAGATCTGCGACGAGATCATCGCGGTGTCCGACGCGGACTCCTTCAACATCACCCGGCAACTTGCCCAACAGGAAGCGCTGCTGGTGGGCGGTTCCTGCGGGATGGCGGTGGCCGCCGCGCTGCGGCTGGCCGAACGGCTGGGGCCCGAGGACGTCGTCGTCGTGCTGCTGCCCGACGGCGGGCGCGGCTACCTGTCCAAGGTCTTCAACGACCGCTGGATGGCCTCCTACGGCTTCCTGCCGCCGGACTCGACCGGCGCCACCGTCGGGGATGTGTTGCGGCGCAAGGACGGCACGCTGCCGGACCTGGTGCACACCCATCCCAATGAGACGGTGGCGGACGCCGTCGCGATCCTGCGCGAGTTCGCCGTCTCGCAGATGCCCGTCGTACACGCCGAACCGCCGGTGATGGCCGCCGAGGTCGCTGGCGCGGTCATCGAGCGGGACCTGCTCGACGCGCTGTTCGCCGGAAAGGCCCAACTCGCCGACCGGGTCGAGCAGCACATGTCCGCGCCGCTGCCGACCATCGGCGCCGGTGAGCCGATCGGCACCGCGATGAGCGCACTGTCCAGCGCGGACGGTGCGCTGGTTCTGTTGGACGGCAAGCCGGCCGGCGTGCTGACCCGACACGACGTGCTCGGATTCCTTGCCGGCCGGGACAACCCCCACTAGCCGCGACGCTTCGCCGCACGGGCCCGGCGTCCGTGCGGCGCGGTGCCGTTGACGTCGTCGTCGCGGACCAGGCCACCGCCGGCAAGGCCGTCGCCGGCCGCCCCTTTCGTCGCGTCAACGACGCGGAGGACCAACTTTCGGGGGTTATCGGCGAGCGAGTACCGGATGGGCTAGCTTTACCACAAGTTCTATCCAGACGACATGTCGAGGCACAAGCCAAGGAGTTGGAACCCGATGAGTGCTCCGCAGCCGCCCGAGAACCAGCCGGGGCAGGGCGGTCAGCCGACGCAGGGACCGCAGGGCGGCGAGCCGGCACTGGCCAGTTCCGGTCCGACGCAGGTGGTCCAGCCAGGCCAGCAGCCACCGCAGCAGCCGGCGTCGGCCGCGCCCGAGGCCACCCAGGTGGTTCAGCCGGGACAACAACTCCCCAACTACGGCCAGTACACCGGTGGGGCGCAGGCACCGCCGGCCGCCGGAGCGCCCGGTGGCTGGGGTGGCGCGCCGCAGTCCGATCCGTTCGCGGCGCAGCAGGGCCAGCCGGGGCAGCAGCCCGGTTTCGGTCAGCCCGGACAGCAGCAGCCCTCCTTCGGTCAGCAGCCCGCATACGGTGCGCCGCAGCAGTCCGCTCCCTACGGCGCTCCCGGTGGCGTGCCCGGCCAGCAGCCCGGTTTCGGTACCCCCGGCCAGCCCAACCCCTACGGCGCCCCGGCCGGCTACGGCCAGCAGCCCGGTCAGCCGGCCTACGGTCAGCCGGGCCAGCCCGGTTACGGCCAGCCCGCCTACGCGCTCGGCCAGGGCGGCGGCTCGGGCGCCAACACCCAGCTGATCGGTTGGCTGCTGCTCGGCGTCGTCGGGATTCTGGCGTTGCTGTCCATCATCTTCGCCATCATCGGCATGTCCGATGCCGGCAGTATCAGCAGCGCCACCAATTCCTTCTGCCAGGGTCTGACCGACCAGAGCCTCTGCCAGCAGGCGACGAACGCGGTCAGCGCGGCAGAACCCAGCCTGGCGCTGTGGTGGATCACCCAGATCCTGATGCTGGTGGCCGGCCTCGCCGCCATCGGTGGCGCGGTGTTGGCGTTCCTGCGCAACAACCTGACCGCCATCGCCCCGCACCTGATCGCCGGTGCCGGCGCGGTCCTGCTGATCGCGTCCATCATCTTCGGCGCCAAGTACTACTTCTCCATCGAGGCTACCGTCTACCAGTTGATCGCCGGTCTCATCATCGGCGCCATCGGTGCCCTCGGCTACTTCCCGCAGACCAAGGCATATCTCGGCCAGCCCGCCGCCGCCGGTGTCGGTGGCCAGGCCGGCGGTTTCGGTCAGCCGTCCTACGGTCAGCAGCCCGCCCCCTACGGCCAGCCGCAGCAGCAGCCCTACGGTCAGCCGGGTCAGCAGCCCTATGGTCAGCCGCAGCAGCAACAACAGCAGCCCTACGGTGTGCCGCAGCAGCAGCCTGGTCAGTACGGCGCGCAGCCCGGCCAGTACGGCGCCCAGCCCGGCACCGGTGGCTTCCCCCCGCAGCAGCCGGGTACCGGTGGTTTCCCGCAGCAGCCAGGCCAGCCCGGTCCCTACGGCGGTCAGCAGCCCCCCCAGCAGTGGTGACCGGGTCGCTTGCCGCACCGTCCGCGACGGTCTGATCACCCGTGGCGGAGGTCGCCGCGCGGTGGAGGACATTTCGGTTACGAAACAGCTGGTTTCGACCAACACGGCAGCCCTCGGCATCGCCGGGGGCTGCCGTCTGCGAGTAGCGTGCCGGGCACGTGTCGACGGGTGATGGAGGGCGCATGTCTTATCCAGGGGGACCGATGCCGGGGCCGAACTATCCGGCGGCCTATCCCTCGGGCGGCGATCCGAACCGTCGGCCCGGCGGCGGCACCGCGCTCACCGCGGCCGGTCTGGCCATCCCCGGCGGCCTCGTCAGCCTGTGGATCGGGATCGTGGCCATCAGCGGCCTCGGCAATGTCGACGGCTCCGGGCAGGCCGCCCTGGTGATCGCCGTCGTGGCGGGTCTGATCTCCGCCATCGCCCTGCTCGGCGGCGCCGGTCTGATCTTCGCCGGCAAGCCGCTGGGCCGCTGGCTGGTCGTCGTCGGCTGCGCCGTGGTCATCGTCGGCCTGTGCGTGGTGGCCGGCATGGTCGGCGGCAAGATCG
>CAJCJE010000800.1 GCA_903970565.1 Candidatus Melainabacteria bacterium
GGCGTCGGCGAGCTTGATGTGCCCGCTGATCGACCGGGACAGATCCAGCCGGTGGTGTCCGACGAGCGCGACCAACTCCTCGGCGTGCACCGAGGACGAGCCGTAGTGGCCGTGGATGGTCTGGCCGCGCACGCTGAACCCGGTGCCGTTGGTGATGGTCAGCGGCTTGTCGGTCAGTCCGACCAGCACCAGTTGACCGCCGCGGCCGAGCACGGTCGAGGCCTGTTCGCGCACGGCGGCGACCCCGGCGAAGTCGAAGGCGACATCGAGGCCACGGTCGCCGGTCGCGGCCCGGACCGCCTCGACGAAGTCCTCGGCCAGTGGGTCCAGCGCCAGATCCGCGCCGAAACTCAGGGCCCGCGCCCTGGCCCCCGGCAGCGGGTCGATCGCGATGATCGGCGCGGCGCCGACCAGTCGCAGCACCTGCAACCCGTGGACGCCCAGACCGCCGGCACCCCAGACCCCGACCGACTGCGCGGGGCGCACCCCGGCGGTCGCCACCACCGCCGCGTAGGGGGTCGAGACCGCGTCCGGGATGATCGAGGCCTGGTCGAACGGCAGGTCGTCCGGGATCGGCACCACCGTGTCGTAGCGGGCCAGCGCGTACTCCGCCCAGCCGCCGTCGTAGTTCACCCCTCGGGTCTGCACCCGCAGGCAGGGGGAGCGGCGACGCAGGCAGTTCGCGCACTGCCAACAGGCCTGGCCGGCGTGCAGCAGCACCCGCTGCCCGACGGTCAGCCCCGGCGGGACGGCATCACCGATGGATTCGACCGTGCCGGCCACCTCGTGGCCGAGGGTCACCGTGCCGCCGTCGCGCATGGCCAGGGTGCCGTCGATCAGGTGCAGATCCGACAGGCACACGCCGGCCGCCTTCACGGCGATCCGAACCTCCTCGGCGCTCGGTTCGGGAATGGGTATCTCCTGCACCTGGAAGTGCAGCTTCGCCAGGTCGACTCGCCCCGCGAGCATCGTGTCGGTCATCGCTGGTTGTTCCGTTCCACCTAGGTTCTGCTCGGCCGGACGGTCGCCGCGGCCGGTTGTCGTGGGTTCTGATTCTGCTCACACCCGACGGGATTCGGCTCCTGGGTGGAGGATCTTCTCCACCCGGAGATACGGCGCTCGCCGCACGACAACTCCTGCCCGCGCTTCTAGCGTTGTGCCTGTCGAGATCGAGAGTTACGAAGCCGGGAGGCAGTCATGAGCGGGCCCATTGAAATCATCCTGATTCTGGCCGCGGTGGCCTACGTCATGGTGCGCCGGGTGATGGGCGAACCGGCCGAGGGCAAGCGGATGCTGATCCTGCCGGCCGTCCTGTTGGTCATCGGCATCTCCGATGTGTCCGGGTCGCTGAAGACCCCGATGTCGGTGGTGTTCCTGGTGGCAACGGCCGCGATCAGCGTCGTCCTCGGCGGACTGCGCGGTGCCAGCGTTCGACTGTCCGAACGGGACGGACTGGCGTTCGTCCGGTACACCGGGGTCACCATCGCGCTGTGGGTGGCGAACCTGGCGATCAAGTTCGGCGGCAACCTCGTGCTCGGCATCGTCGATCCCAAGGACGCCTCCTCGGTGAGCAACAGCCTGTTCCTGACCCTCGGTGCCGGGATGCTCGTCGAGGGCCTGGTGGTCCTGGCCAGGGCGCTGCACGGTGACGCCAGGGTGATCTGGTCCAAGGGCAAGGACGGCGCGCCGCACCAGATGTCCCCGTTCCTGGACAACATGCAGCGCAGCCTCAACGGTGGCGCCACCTCCTCGACCGACTACCAGCCCACCGAATACGGTCCGTTCACCCAGTACAGCCGCTCCGCCGACCACGACGAGTTCGACCGGGGCAGCTACCGCGACGCCGACCGGACCGGCAACCGTGGCGGCTACGACCAGCGGCCCGCCGCTCCCGTCGACGGCCTGTCCTCGATGCTCGGAGGACTGCGGGACGCTCGTAGCAGCCGGCGCGCCGACCGGCGCGGCAGGCGCTGATCGAACGCCATCGCGTCAGCAGCGCTGAGGCAGACTCGTACCTCAGCCGTCCAAGGTAGGAGTGCCGCTCGTGACCTCGACCGAACCGAATCGGATCTCCACTCCGGCCCGACCCCGCGTTGACGGGGCCGGGCCGGCCGCCCGCCCGGAGCGTTTCCGCGACGACCTGATCCGGCCCTTCCTGACCGTCACCGCCATCGCGGTCACCATCGTGCAGCTGTCGAGCCGGCAGATCATCTGGCCACCGCTGGCGGTGCCGATGTTCATCGTGGTGTCCCTGTTCGCCATCGGCGTCCTGTTCTCCCTGGCGCGGCTGCCGCAGTGGCAGCAGGTCGCCGTCATCACCGGTTACATGGTGCTCTCCGCGCTGTTGCTCCCCCTGCTGCACTCGACCGACACGGCATCCCTGATCCCCTACGTGGCGGCCTCGACGGCCGGTGTCAAACTCGACTCCCGGCGGGCCGCGATCGGTATCGCGGTCCTCGGCGCGCTCATCGCGACCGGGTCGTCCTGGGGGGTCGAACACCTCGCTCCCACGTCCGACCAGTGGCCGTGGTGGGTGCCACTCACGATCGCGCTGCCCGTCTATGTCGGGATGTCGGCCAAGGACCGGTCGGACGCGCTGGCCAGCGCCCATCGCGCCGCCGACGCGGCCCAGCGGGCGGCGGAGTCCGAGGCGAGAGAGGCGGCACTGGAGGAACGCGGCCGGATCGCCCGCGAGATCCACGACGTGCTCGGCCACTCGCTGTCGGGCATCGCCCTGCAACTGGACATGGCCGACGCGCTGCGCGGCAGCGGCCGGGAGGAGGAGGCGGTCGCGGCCGTCCGCCGCGCCCGTTCACTCGCGGTCGACAGCATCAGCGAGACCCGCCGTGCCGTACACGCGCTGCGCGAGGACACCCTGCCGCTGCCGGACACGCTGCGGCGGATGGCCGACAACGACGGGGTGTCCTTCCAGATCGTCGGCGAACCGGGACCGGTCGGGGTCGAGGCCACGCACACCGTGGTCCGCGCGGCGCAGGAATCGCTCACCAACGCGGCGAAGTACGCCCCCGGCGCGTCGCGCGCGATGACCCTGACCTTCACCGAGGACATCCTGCGGCTGACCGTCGCGAATGGACCGGCGACCCTGCCGCGCCGATTCGACCTCGCCGGTGGAACCGGTCTGGGCCTGGTCGGTATGCGGGAACGGGTCGCCCTGCTCGGCGGCACGGTGGCGGCCGGACCCGATCCGGCCGCCCACGGGTGGACAGTGGAACTGGAGGTACCGAGATGGCCGGGACGACCGGGATGACCGGGACGACCGGATCAGACTGGTGGTCGTCGACGATCAGGCGACGGTCCGGGAAGCACTCGCGGTCATGCTCGACCTCGACGAGGACGTCGAGGTCGTGGCGACCGCGGCGAACGGGGCACAGGCGCTGGCGGCCGCGGCCGAGCACCACCCGGACATCGTGCTGATGGACCTGAACATGCCGGTCATGGGCGGGGTCGAGGCGACGCGGCGGATTCGCGAGGCCGACCCGGCGGTGACCGTGCTGGTGCTGACCACCTACGGCGACGACGAGTCCATCCTGGCCGCGTTGCGGGCCGGCGCCAGCGGCTATCTGACC
>CAJCJE010000801.1 GCA_903970565.1 Candidatus Melainabacteria bacterium
GCCAGGGTGAAGGCGCCGCTGCAGAATCCCACGAGTCGAGCGCCGCGAGCACCGGCTTGGCGAATCGCGTCCAGGACGGCGGGGCGACGAGGCGCCTCGACGTTGGGACGGTTGGGCACGATGAGTGTGTCGGCGTGACTGGCCGCGTCGAGGCCGGCCACGCCGGTGAGAGTGAAGAACCCTTCTCGCATGAGCGTGTCCGGCTCGGGTGAGCAGAGCCGGAAGTCGTAGAGGTCGCGGCCGATCTCGGGTCGGTGCAGGCCGAAGACCTCGGTCGCGCAGCCGAGCTCGAAGGGGTTGGAGTTCTCGTCCACGATCACGACGACCCGATGCGAGGATCCTTTCGACATATGCGATTCCTAGCACTCACGCCGTGGGGGCGCCAGCAGCGAGGCTGGGCGGCATGAACAGTGAACCCATCGCCCTCAAGCACGCTCTGGCGTCGTTCGATGACCTGTGGAGCCCGCGGATCGTCACTCGCGTCAACGACTACGAGGTGCGCATAGCCAAGGTCGAGGGCGAGCACGTCTGGCACGTCCACGACCACACCGACGAGTTCTTCCTCGTACTCGACGGTGAACTGCGCATCGCCTTGCGCGAACCGACCGGCGAACGCACCGTGGTGCTGGAACGAGGTGCGGTCTTCACAGTGCCCCGTGGCACCTACCATCGGCCCGCAGCCTCGTCCGGCTCGTCAATTTTGATGTTCGAGCCTACCGGAACGCCCACGGTCGGCGACCGACACGACGACATCCCCGCGCACGTGGACGCCACCACCGGTCACGAACTGCGACACTGATTTCTCAATCCAGGTCGCCCGTGTGGAGGGCGACGGCGACCCCCGCGGCGGTGCATTCACTGCACCCCTCAGCGCCATCACCTCACTGTTCGAAGCCCTGGCCGGTGCGCTGGTGAGCAACCCGATCCTCCGGACTTTCCGACCGATGGGCCGAGTCCTCGGGGCCTACCCGCAGATGGTCAGCGAGGTCCTTGATCGTCAGGTGAACGAAGAGGTCCGGCAGCATGATCTGGCGATCCGGGAGAGCCTGTTCGAGACCTGCCGCGGCCCTGAGCATCAGGATGGAATCACCGCCGACGTCGAAGAACCGGTCGTGAACACCGAACCGGCGGTCGCCGAGCACCTCCGTCCACACCATGGCGATGACCTCTTCGAGATCGTCGGGCGTCGGCTGGTGCTCGCGCCGCACGGCGGTGGCGAGGGCGATCGCGCGGGCTTCGAGCACCGCGACATCTACTTTCCCGTTGGCCGTGACCGGTAGTGAGTCGACCACCGCCCACAGCACCGGCATCGAATGGCTGGGCAGCCGCTGGGCGACGAACGCCCGCACGCTCTCGGTGATACCGGGTTCAGCTGCCGGCGCCACGATTCCGGCGAGGATCTGTCGTCCGCCGGCCGTGGCCGTGGTGGCCACGACCAGGGCATCCTCGACGGCCGGATGGTCGCAGATCGCGCGGGCCACCGCATCCAGCTCGACGCGCACACCACGGACCTTGACCTGACGATCCCGACGACCGACGAAACACAGCCTTCCCATGTCGTCCCATCGAGCCAGGTCACCGGTTCGGTAGAGCCGGGCAGCCAACTCCGGGCTGAAGTGGCCGAACGACGCATCAGTCTCCTCGGCCAGGCCGGCGTACCCCAGCGCCAGCCCGGCACCATGGACATACAGCTCGCCGATGCCGCCGCGCGGCGTGAGCCGCCCTGTGGCGTCGAGCACGGCGACACTCGTGCCCTGGATCGGCCGCCCGATCGGGAGCGGATCGTCGACCTCGGCCGGATCATCGACATGGTGGACGGTGCTGAACGTGGTGTTCTCCGTAGGCCCGTAACCGTTGCTGATCCGGAGACCGGGGCAGGCTCGCAGGACTTTCCGAACATGTTCGGGGGGAACGACGTCGCCGCCGGTCAAGGTCTGCCGAACACCGGTGAACGCATCAGGACGGTAGTCGGCAACGAGCCGGAACAGCCCGGCGGTCAGCCACAGACCGGTGAGCCGGCGGCTCGCGACGAAGTCGGCGAACGCGTTCGGGGAGACAGCGTCGGTGGCGCCGTACACCTCGACGCAACCGCCTGCCGCCAGCGGGGCGAAGACCTCCAGCGTCGAGGCGTCGAACGCGAGTGGCGCCAACCGGAGGAAGTGCTCACACGCGCCCGACCGCAGAAACGACGGCTCGTCGACCAGTCGTAGCACTGCCCGGTGGGGCACTCTGGTGCCTTTCGGGACGCCGGTCGAACCCGACGTGAACGCGATGTAGGCCACCCGATCCGGGTCGGCCCCGGCCGGCTCGACGTACTCCTGATCGGTTGGTCGCCATGGGTCGCCGACGGTTGTCGCCTTTCGGTTTGCCAGTGTGGTTGCGATTGCGGCGAGACCGTCATGGTCACCGAGCACGAAGCGCGCGCCGGCCGCGGTCAGATAGTGCTCGGCCACGGCCGACGGCAGATCCGGCGCTATACCGGTATAACAAGCGCCGACGCGGATCACCGCCAGTATCGCCACGATTTCGGCGGCCGACCGGCTGACGGCAAGACCCACACAGTCGCCCGGCCGCACCCCCAGCGAGGCCAATGCGGCCGATTGTGCTTCCACCGCGCGTAACAGCTGCCGGTAGGTCAGTGTCGCTTCCGGACCGGCGTCCCGCACGGCAATGGCGTCGAGGCAGCGCCGGGCCCGTTCCTCGATGAGCTGCCACAGGCCGGAGCGGTGGTCCGTGGCGGGGCCGGTGCCGAGTTCGATGAGTCGTCGTCGGCCGGCTTCGGTCAGTGTCCGGATCTCGACGAGGGGACGGTCCTGCGCGCCGGCCAGTTGCCCGAGGGTCCAGTCGAACTCTGCGGCCAGCTCGGCGGCTTCGTCGCTGCGCAGCGCGTCCGTGCGGAACTCCAGGGCCAGCCGTGGGCCCTCGGCCCAGCTCTGCACGTAGAGGGTTGCGTCGAAGACCGAGCCGCCGCAGTGGCCCTCGTGGAGGGTGAGGGCCGCACCGGCCATCGACAGCTGCGCCGGCACCAGTTCGTCGTGTGCGGCGAACGCGATCTGCACCAGTGGGTTACGCCCGTGGTCGGCCGAGGCGGCTCCCAGGCCCGCGACGATCTGCTCGAAAGGCACGCTGGGGGACGCGAGCGCCGTTCGAATGGCCGTGGCGAACCCGTGCAGGTACTCCGCGACCGTGTCCGCCTCGTTAAGGGCGCACCTGAGCGGCAGCACCGCCAGGCAGGGGCCGATGACCTCGAGCGCGTCCGCGTCCGGTCGATTCGCGGCCACCAGCCCGAGTACCAGCCTGTCGACCGCGGCCCGTCGGCCGACGACCAGTGCCCAGGCCGCCAGGAGCACCGCGTTGCGGGTGAGGCCGGCATCGGTGACCAGCGCGTCGCAGCCGCGCCGGGCCGCCGCGCTCGGCGCGAAGACGAGGCGGCAGCCGGCGCGGTCTCCCGAGCCGGACCGAGTCAGGTCGGTGGGCAGTTCGACCGCGACGGCCGCACCGGCCAGGTCGGCCAACCGGTCGGCCAAGGCGCGCTTGGTGACGTCGGCCTGTTCCACCTCGATCAGTCGTTCCTGCGACGGGGCCATGTGTGGCGGGTCGGCCGGGCGGTCGCCCACCAGGTGGTAGGCCGCCGCGAGTTCTTTCCACAGCAGGCCGATGCTCCAGCCGTCGGCAATGGCATGGTGGATGACAACGGACAGCACCGAACGGTCATCGGCGACGTGTGTCCAGAGGAACACCACCGGCGGCCGTTCGAACGGCCGCAGCAACGCGGCCGTGGCCCGTTCGAGCAGGGCGTGGACGGCGGCGACCGGTTCGGTACCGGCCGGGGGCGAGATCGACTGCTCGATCAGCCGAGGTACCCAGGAGGACAGGACGCGGCGGCGAAGCGCACCGTCGGCGAGCCGAACGAAAACCGTCCTGAGGGCCTCGTGGCGCAGGGTCACCCGGTGCAGTGCGGCCCGCAGCCGGTCGGCCTCCACCGTGCCCCGGATGTCCGCGCTGAACAGGAGATGAAACAGAGTGCCGCCTGGTCGATCGGTGTCCAGCAGCATGGCGTTCTGTAGGGCGGAGGCCTCGCGCAGGTCCGGGCCGTTCTCCCGGTTTCCGGCCGGAACCGTTGCTGGCCGGTCGGGCCGGTCGGTCCGGTCGCGCGCCATCCTGGCCGTTGCCGCGACCTCGGCCAGGGGGGTCGGGCCCAGCAGTTCGCCGATGTCGATCTGGCGGCCGAGCCTGGCTTCGACGAGCGCGGCAAACTCGATCGCGCGCAGCGAGGTACCGCCAAGGCGCAGGAACGGTTGTTCGGCGGCAGCTCGGTCGAGGTCGGCGGTGCCGACGCCCAGTACCTGGGCCGCCAGTGGCGTCCACCCGAAATCGGTGGGCTTCGGGTCCACCGGAGAGGAATCGCCCGTCGTGTCCACGTGGTCCTCCGCATCGCGACCGTCGGTCATGGAACGCCCTTCCGCAGCGGCAGCCGATCCGGGTCAGGCCCGTCGGTCGAGTTCACCGGCTGGTCCTTCGTCGGCCAGGAGCAGAACTGCCGCATGCCGTACAACAACGGGATCTCCGGTGAGAACTCGACCGACACGACTTCGCCCAGGACGACCTCGTGATCGCTGGACAGAACGGAGTCACCCAGCACGCACTCGGCGAGTGCGAACGAGTCACGCCAGAGCCAGGGCAGCCCGAGCGCGGGCGAGAACCTCCAGGGCAGGTGCGAGAACCGATTGGGCACGGCGGTCGAGAACAGTTCGGCCGCCGCCCGACCATGGGCGTGCAGCAGGTTGACCGCGAAACTCCCCCGGCCCCGTACGGCGGCAAGAGTTGGGCTGGTCTTTCTGATGGACACCAGCAATGTCGGGGGGTTGAGCGTGACGCTGCACAGTGACGTGCAGGTGATGCCGTGTGGATCGCCCCGCTGATCAAGAGACGTGATCACCGTTACGCCAGTGGGAAACGCACCCATGAAGGCACGGTAGGGCGCGGAGTCCGCATCCCCCGATCCGACGCTGTTCATAGTGACGGCAACGAAGCAGTGGTCGTCCGGCCGCGCCGGAACCGGCTGGTTGATCCTGAGTGGCCTAACTGGTGAGTCATTCGGTTTCTCCGTCCAGGGCCGTCGCGGACGAACTGGCCGACCGCTGCCGTCAGCCGGGCCGGGCCGTCTGGATCGGTCGATCCACCGAGTCCCGGAACACGTCGAGCAGGCTCAGCAGCTCTGGTGCACCGTCGAACAGGGTCAGATGGTCGCCGTGCGCACGCACGACGAGCTTGGCATCGGGCAGTCGGTGGGCCACCGCGACGGAGCCGTCCGGGTGAGCCGTCCGGTCGGTCCGGCTCGTCACGACGAGTGCGGGCATGGTGACGTCGGCCAGGGTCGCGGTGATGTCGTGTTTCATGATCGCGCTGTTGAGCCGGCAGTAGCGCAGAAACAACTGTGGCGTGGCATAGGGGTACAGCAGTTGGGCCGCCAGATCGGCCGGTATCGAGGCGGCCACGCTCTGGCAGACGATGCGGTGGATGCTCGCCGCCTCGGGCAACGACCTCGCCGCCATGTCCATCAGGTCGAGCAGATCCCGCTGGTGGTCGGTTTTGCCAGCCAGCTCTCCCAGGTGGAAGTCGCCGTGCCACAGGCTGATCGAGCTGACCCTGGACGCGGCCGCGGCGGCCAGTTCGGTGGCCACGACCGCGCCACCGCACAGCCCGGCCACGTGCGCCCCGTCCAGGTTCAGCGCGGTGAGCACGGCCAGCGCGTCGTCGACCTGGGCGGCCACGTCGGTGGCCCGGTCGTCGTCGACGTCGCCGAACATGCCTCGGCTCTCCCAGGTGACCACACGGGCCCGACGAGCCAGGTGACGCATCCACGGTTCGACGAGCCGGGCCGGCATCCCGCACGGCGCGGACAACAGGACCGCCGGGGCGGTCGGGTCGCCGGCGGCGTAGGCGAGCACCGGGGTGCCGTCACCGGAGGTCACCAGCGCCTGCTCGCAGAACGAGCTGAAGTCGTCCCTGGCAGCCCGCAGTGCCTGCGCCTCGACCTCGGGCCAGGCCGAGCGCGGTATGCCGCCCAGTTCGTCCGCGCGATCGGCCAGCGCCAGCCGCCGTCCGATCGCGACATGGAAAGGATCGGCAACCCGGTCACCGGCCACGAGCGCCGGATAGCCGAGACCGGCGCCGATGACGTTGGCCACTGCCAACGAATCCGCCGCACTGGAACCGATCACCACTCGTACCGGTGTGCCGAGGGCAACGGCCAGCGGCCTGGTCGAGAGCATCGCCGTCGCCAGGTCGACGACCGAGCGACTTTCCCTGCCGCTCAGCAAGGTGGACTCGACGGTGGGAAGCGGAATTCCCGAGTCGTCTGCTCGGCCAGCCGGTTGTGTCCGTACTCGTCGTGTCCGGCGACGAGTACCGCGCCGTAGCGGTCGAGGCGCACCTTGCCGCCGTACTCCTCGATCTCCTCGGTATCGGGGTAGACCCGAACCACCGTGGGCACATAGCGCGCGGCGAAGCCCAGCCGCATCTCGTCGGTCGCCCCGCTGTGCGGCAACGAGGCGTGCATCAGGGTGGACCAGAACATGATCGCCTCGCCGGGGCGCATCACCATCGGCACGGCCCTCGACTCGTCGGGTTGCCAGTCGGGGTTCTTCTGGAGCTGTCGGTAGTCATAACCGAAGAAGCCACGCCGGACGCCGGTCTTGCTGACCGAGTTGATCGAGTCGGGCTGGTAGTCCATCCGCCTGGTCTCGTCGTAGAACATCTCCTCGTGGGTGCCTGGAATGAACTGGAGGCAGCCGGTCTGCTCGTTCGCCTCGGTGAAGGCGGTCCAGACGGTGATCGTTCCGCCGTAGCCTCCGGCGGCGTCGGGCCAGACGATCTGCGGGGTGCCCGACGCGTTGGCGAACGTGTCGGCCTGGTGCCAGTCCGTTCCCTCGTCGCCGGGATACTTGGGAAAAAACTCGGTCCGCCAGCACAGGACATCGGGCCCCAGGACGCTGGTCACCCGGTGCACGATCTCGGGACGGGTGATGTGCCTGGCCAGGAACTCCATGTCGAGATGCCGGTCGTAGTTGGCGATGTTCGTGTTGCCGGCCATTGCCGCGTCGTCCCGGTAGACGGCCTTGCTGCGGTCCAGGATCTGCAACCGGGCGCGTCGCCAGTTCTGGCGCATCTCGTCGATCTCGTAGACCTGGAACGGGCCGAAAAAGCCGTCGCGGCGAAAGTCGGCCACCTCCGCCGCTGTCATCGCGAAGGTCTGGTTGGCACTGGTTCGCGTCATGGCCATCTCCTATGTGTTGCTCTCCACTGCCGACGGGGCGGCCGCGACGACGATCTGGGCCAGGCGCTCGATCGTCGCAACGCCGTCGACCTCGCTGCCGTCGAGCGACAGCCCGTAACGGCGGTTGATCTCGGTGATGATCCGGATGTAGGCGAGCGAGGTCGCTCCCTGGTCGAACAGGTCCACGTCCGGGTACACCTGGTCGCGTCGTAGGACGGACTCGACGATCGCGCTGATCTCTTCCACCACTGCCTACCTCCTCAGTTCGCCGGACGGGGTTGCGGCAACGAACAGGCCGCCGCCCCCTTCAGCCCACCCGCGCGCAACGCCGACAGGTCGACCTTGCCCTGTGCGGTCAGTGGAATCCGCGACACGGTCACATACTCCGACGGACGCAGGTTGGCGGGCAGGCCGCAGGCGGCGTGCCGGCGCAGCCGGTCGGCCAACCTGCCGTCGACCGTGGGGACGGCGCTGTCCTCGCGCTGGACATAGGCGACCAGCCGGACGTCGCCATCGCCGAAATCGCTGCTGGTCACCACGACCGCGGCGACCTCGGGATGGGTCAGCAGCGCGGCTTCCACCTCGAACGGCTCGATCCGGTAGCCCCGGACCTTGATCTGGTGGTCAATCCGTCCACAATGGATCAGCTCGCCGTCGTCGACGATGCCGAGGTCCCCCGAGCGGTACGCCGGTAGGCCGTCCAGTTCGACGAAGCGCTCCGCGGTGAGCGCAGGCCGGTTCAGGTAGCCTGCGGTCACCCCGCGCCCGGACACCCAGATCCCCCGCCGTTCCGTCCGGAACGAGCGCGCCGTTGGCATCGTGCAGTGAAACGCGCAGATCCGGTATCGGCCACCCGATCGGGCTGCGATCCGGGCGGGCGAGGTCGCCGACGCGGATGCGCCGGTAGGTGACGTGCACCGTCGTCTCGGTGATCCCGTACATGTTGACCAGCTGTGGCCGCTCGTCCCCGCGCGCCGCCATCCAGTCGCCCAGCAGCGCGACATCGAGCCGCTCGCCACCAAAGATGATCAACCTCAGGTCGGGGCCGGCCGGTGCGGTCGACTGGCGTGCGGTCGCGAGCAGACGGAACGCCGAGGGGGTCAGGTTGAGCACGGTCACCCGTTCCTCGGCCAGCAGGGTGAGCAACCGGGCCGGATTGCCGACGACATCCGTCGGCACGAGCACCAGTACGCCGCCGTGCAACAGCGCACCCCAGATCTCCCACACCGAGAAGTCGAAGCACGGTGAGTGGAACATGGTCCACACATCGGTGTCGGTGAAGCTGAACCAGTGCGCGGTGCGGTCGAACAGCCGGAGCACGTTGTCGTGGGTGACCTGGACGCCCTTGGGCGTGCCGGTCGACCCGGACGTGTGAATGACGTAGGCAATCGAATCACCCGAGGCCGACCACGGGCGGACTGCCCCGGTCGATCGGTGCGCCAGGTCCTCGATATCGAGCACGCGCACTCCGTGGGCCGCTATGGCGGCGCACCCCGGCCGGTCGGCCAGTACGGTCCGGACTCCGCTGTCCCGAACGAGTAGCTCGGTCCGCGCTTCGGGAAAGGCGGGATCGATGGGTACGTAGGCGCCACCGGCCTTGAGGATGGCCAGCATCCCGGTGATCAGTTCGACGCCGCGGCCACAACACAGGCCGATCCGCTCCCCAGGGCGGGTTCCGCACCGGCCGAGTACCGCGGCGAGCCGGTCGGACTCGGCGTCGAGTCGACCGTAGGTGATGCTGGTGCCGTTGGCGCGGACCGCGACCCGCTCCGGTTGGCGCCGGGCGATGGCGCTGAACCGGTTGTGCAGTCCGTGCTCCAACGGTTCATCACCCTCTCGGCAGTCACCGGGCCACCCGAGTGTGCCATCCGAGCCCCATCGCGGCACTGTCCCCAGCGCCCTGACGGTAGGCAGCAACTGCCGGTGATGTCAATGAACATGGGGATATATCAGCGGTAGCGGGCTTCGGCGTCGGTTCCTGACCGGTCCGGCCGGCCAACGGATGCGCTCGATCCGATTCCGGCGGAGGAAATCGCGAGTCTAAGTTCGTAGCTGTTCGGTGGCGGGGCGCCGGGCACAGCGGTTTTGCCCATCGGGCCAAGGAACTCCGTGGGCCTAGCCGCACCGATCAGGACGTCGCGTGCTGCGACGTCGACTCCGCTGGCATCGGGACGCCGTCGCGCCGCCGGTCGAGCCGGATCGAGGGCGGTCGCCCCGGTCGAGGTTCGTCGAGCAGACCGTTCAGCCGTGCGGCGACGAAGCGGGAGCGCCATCGGTTCACGGTCGTGGGGGCCACGCTCAGCTCGGCAGCAACCTGCTTGTTCGTGTCACCGTCCGCGCACGCCAGCACGATTTTTGCCCGTAGTGCAAGGAATTGCGCGGTCTTGCGCTGTCGCACCCAGCGGGTGAGTTGTGCTCGCTCGGCCTCGTCGAGGACCAGCTCCGGCTTGTGCCGACCCGGCCGGGCCTGATCGTTCAAGCCGGCCAACCGATCGGACAGGAACCGGGAGCGCCACTTGCCCACCGTCACCGTGGTGAGATTCAGCGTCGTCGCCACCTCGACGTTCGACGTCCCGTCGGCGCAGGCCAACACGATCCGGGCTCGTTGCGCCAGCCGAGGACGCGCGTGATCGTCGACCAGGCGGGACAACTCCGCACATTCTTGCTCGGACAGCACGAGCTCGACGGTCCGAGGACCCCGACGCGACATGGAAACAGTGTAGATAATTATGTCCCTGATTTCAGTCGCATCGATAACAGGACACCCGTACTACAGTTCGAACCGAACCCGATCAGCAACACTGGAGCTACGGCCGAGGCAGCGGAACCTTTCCCTCGTAACTATCACTGCGGTCGGCCGATGGTCTGGCGGCTGCGTAATCGGGGCCGATACGATAGCTTGGGACAGGCCCCCACCGCCGTGGTCGAAGGAGGCTTTCCCATTAGCCAATCCCGTGGCCTACTCGCACCGCTCACCAACCGTAATTTCCGGTTGTTATTCATCGGTCAGGTCACCTCGTTGTTGGGCGACCAGTTCTTCGTTGTCGCGATCCCTTTCCTCGTGCTGGGTCGGGCGCAGGCGGACACGCTGGGCGAGGTCTTGCTGGCCTATGGTCTGGCCAGGCTGGTGGCCTTGCCGATCGGCGGCATTCTGGCCGACCGGCTACCTCGGACGCGGCTGATGCTGGGCTCCGACGCGGGCAGAATGATCCTGTTGGCACTGTTGGCGGTGTTGCCGCTCACCACGCTCTGGCCGTTGTTCGTCCTGGTGATCCTCACCGGTGCCTTCGAGGGCATCTTTCTGCCGCCGTCGTGGGCGCTGTTGCCCGAGATCGTGGCGGAGGACGTGATCGGTCCGGCCAATGCCCTGCTGACCAGTGCCACGATGGGGGCCACTCTGCTGGGGCCGCCGCTGGCCGGTCTGTTGTTGGTGGCGACCAGCCCGCACGCCGTGTTCGGGTTCGATGCGGTGACCTTCGCCGTTTCCTTGTTCACCCTGTTCCGAATTCGGATCGGCGCCAGGACGCAGACCGACGAATCCACCGTCGATCAGGCCACATCCACCGAGGCCGGCTCGGCGCCGGTGGGCGGCGAGCCGGCGATGACCTTCTGGGGCCTGTTCCGGACATCGACGTTCCTACAGTTCACACTGGCCATGTCGGTGGTCGCCAATCTCGCCTACGACGGCGCCGTGCAGGTCGCACTGCCGGTGTTCAGCAAGGATTCACTGCATGCCGGCGCGCGCGGGTACGGGGTGCTGTTGGCCGCGCTGGGCCTGGGAATGCTGGTGGGCGGGTTGGTCTCGGCCAGGTTGTTCAACCTGCGTGGCCGGGGCAAGATCGCCCTCGGGCTGGGCACGACCCTGGGTGTCGCCTTCGCACTGGTGCCGGTCGGGGATGCGCTGTGGGTGGGCATCGTCACCCTGGCCGTTGCCGGCTTCTGCAACGGGGTCAACGACGTCTTCTACACGACGATGCTCCAGCAGCGCCTGCCGGCGGCTCTGCTCGGCCGGTGCATGAGCGCTCTGCTGACCTCCATTTATGGCGTGTATCCGATAGCCGTGGTCGCTTCCGGTTTCGTCGTCACCAGTGCCGGCACTCTGCCGGTG
>CAJCJE010000802.1 GCA_903970565.1 Candidatus Melainabacteria bacterium
CTGGCCGCGCTGGCCCTGCTGGCGGTCAAGGAGGACACCGGGCTGCTGGTCGCCGGTTTCGGGCTTGCCGTGCTGGTCCAGTCGGTCAACGCGGGCGCGGCGCGCCGGTCGCCGCGGTGGCTGGGGGTCACCTTCGTCCTAGGCGGACTGGCAGCCGTCCTGATCACGACACGGCTGGTGCTACCGGCCTTCGGCGGCCGAGCGGACTACTACTGGCGTTACGGCCAGTTCGGGCCGGGCGTGCTCAGCGCGCTGGGCGCCATGCTCAGGCACCCGATCACGGCCATCCGGACATTCTGGCTGCCGAAAGTCAAGGCGGAGACCATGTTCCGCCTCGTCGGCCTGGCCGCGCTCGCGCCGCTCGCCTCGCCCTACCTGCTCGCCGTACTGCCACTGCTCGCCGAGCGAATGCTCGCCGATGCGCCGAACTGGTGGGGGACGGACTTCCACTACAACGCCTATCTCGTGGTCCCGCTGCTGTGTGCCGGCGTGGACGGCGTCGCCCGCATCCAGCGCCACGTTCGAGCGCGCGGCACCGGCCGAGGCCGGCTGGTTCCATTGCCGGACAACCGAATCGGGGTGCTGTGGGCGGCGGCGGTCCTGGTGGTCGGACTCGCCTCGGTCAACTCCTTCGGGTTCGGCCCGGTGCTGCGGGCGTCGTCCTGGCAGCGGGACTCCGCGATGACCGCGGCGGCGGACGCGGTCGCCGCGGTGCCCTCCGGGGTGACGGTCGAGGTGGCGAACAACCTCGGGCCGCAACTGTCGCGCCGGACCACGGTCCTGCTCTGGGACCGGCTCCCTCGCTGGGCACCCTGGGTGGTCGCGGACGTCCACGCCGCCGAGTTCCCGTTCTGCGACCTGGCCGAGCAACGGGCCAGAACGACCTATCTCCAGCAGCACGGCTACCGGGTCGTCTTCCACCAGGACGGGTTCCTCGTCCTGCACCACCAGCAACCGCTGCCCCCGCTGGACACCGCCCCGTCTCCGGGATGTGGCTAGAGAGTCGCGGGCGGGTTCACCTGGGACCGGGTGATGCCGGAACTGGTGACGCCCCACTTGGCCAGAATCCTGGCGTAGTCGCCGTTGCTGATCAGCTTGTTCACGGCGTCGCTGAGCGGCTTGGTCAGTGGGGAGCCCTTGACGGTGATCAGGCCGACCGGCGTCGCGCTGAACTGGCCGAGGAACCGCACGTTGGACAGGTGGGTCGAGTCGTAGCGCAGGCCCAGCGTCGGGCCGAAATAGATGTCGATCTTGCCGTTGGCCAGGCCGAGCCAGATCGGCGCGCTGGTGGCGAACAACTGCACCGTATAGGGCTTCTTGCCGGCGCTCGCGCACTTGTTCGCGTCCGTGGTGAGGATCTGCTGGAAGGTCGATCCGGGGCTGGTGGCGATGGTCAGGCCGCACAGGTCGGTGATGGCGTGCACGGCGTCGAGGCTGCCACTGGTCGTGCCGAGGAAGGACTGGCCGTCGGAGAGGTAGGTGGCGAAGTCGACCACCTGTTCGCGGGCCCTGGTGACGCCGAAGTTGTCCTGCCCGAGGTCGTACTTGCCGTTCTGCACGCCGGGCACGATCGTGTCGAAGGTGCCGTTCTGCTCGGTGAGGGTGATGCCGAGGACCTTGGCGACGGCGTTGCGCAGGTCAACGTCCAGCCCGATCTCCTGGCCGCTGGGGGTGACGCCGTCGTAGGGCAGGCCGGAGGTGCCGGGGCTGATCGTGGTGCCCAGCGTGAGCGAGCCGGCCGAGCGCACCGACGCGGGCAGTTCGGCGTGCAGTCGCGGGTCGCTGGTGATGCCGGAGACCACGTCCTGGGTCGGATAGCTGCTGGCGGTGTTGCCGACCGGTTGGGGCGCGGCCGAGTTCGCGTCGCCGGTGGCCGAACCGCAGGCCGCGAGGAGGACGAGGGTCAGGGCGGCGGCCGTGCCGCCGGCGATCCGGGAGAGTCTGGTTGTGCTCACGGTGATCCTTTCGCGCGCGGGCGGCGCTGAAACCGGGGTGTGGGAGTGTCCTCAGAGGACGGCGGAGAGGAATGCCTTGGCCCGGTCGTGCCGGGGATCGGTGAGGACGGAGTCCGGGTCGCCGGACTCGATGACGCGGCCCTGGTCGAGGAACACCACGGTGTCGGCGACCTCGCGGGCGAAGGAGATCTCGTGGGTGACCACGATCATGGTCATCCCGCTGGCCGCGAGGTCCTTCATCACGCCGAGCACCTCACCGACCAGTTCGGGGTCCAGCGCGCTGGTCGGTTCGTCGAACAGCATCAGCTGGGGCCGCATGGCCAGTGCGCGGGCGATCGCCACGCGCTGCTGTTGGCCACCGGAGAGCTGCCGGGGATAGGACTGCTCGCGCCCGGCGAGACCGACGGACGCCAGCAGTTCCCGCGCCAGCGCCGTAGCGTCCTTTTTGGACCTGTGCGCCACCGAGACGGGTGCCTCGATGATGTTGTCCAGCACGGTCAGATGCGGGAACAGGTTGAACTGCTGGAAGACCATCCCGATCCGGGACCGTTGCCGGGCTAGGGTGGCCGACCGCAGTTCGTGCAGGCGCCCCCGGTGGTGGCGGTAGCCGATGATCTCGCCGTCGACCTCGACGAAACCGGCGTCCGGTCGTTCGAGGTGGTTGACGCACCGCAGCAGGGTGCTCTTGCCGGCACCGGAGGGACCGAGCAGCACCGTGACCTCGCCTCGGCACACGTCCAGGTCGACCCCGTCGAGCACGGTGTTCGCACCGAAACTCCTGCGCAGGCCCCGAATACGTACCAGGGGGCTCTGCGCGCTCATGAGATGCCCGCCAGATCCGCGCCGAGGAACTGGCGGACCGGCAGCGTCGAGCGGGCGATGGTCCACAGGCCGCGCGGTGGTCGTCGTTTGTTGCCGCGCGCGTAGTAGCGCTCGACGTAGTACTGGCCGATGGACAGCAGCGTGGTCAGGATGACGTACCAGATCGTCGCGACCAGCAGCAGCGGGATGATCAGGAAGTTCTGGTTGTAGATCAGCTGGACCGAGTAGAGCAGGTCCTGCACCGCGATCACGCTCACGATCGAGGTCGCCTTCAGCATACTGATCAACAGGTTGCCGGTGGTCGGGATGATCGCCGGCATGGCCTGCGGGAAGACGATGCGCCGGAAGACCCGCCACCGGCTCAGGCCGAGCGCCTGCGCGGCCTCCGACTGTCCGGTCTCCACCGACAGGATGCCGCCGCGCACGATCTCGGCCGAGAACGCGGCAACGTCGAGGGTCAGTCCGACGAACGCCGCGAGCAGTCCGGTAAACAGGTGCGCGGTGCGCACCGTGACGAAGGCCCGCCCGAACGGGATACCCAGGGACAGCTCCGGGTACAGCGAGGCGAGTTCGTACCAGAACAGCAGTTGCACCAGCGGTGGCACCGAGCGGACCAGCCACACGTAGCCGAAACTCACCGCGCGCAGGATCGGGTTGTCGGCCAGCCGCATCATCGCGAGCATGATGCCGAGGAGGTAGCCGCAGACCATCACCGCTGCGGTCAGCCACAACGTCAGCCGCAACCCGGCCAGGATCGGCCCGGTGGCGAAGTAGCTCCACACCACGCCCCACTGGAAGCGCTGGTTGGTCACCAGGGTGTGCACCACCATCGCCGCCAGGACCAGGATGACCGCCGTGGACACCCACTGCCAGGGTTTGCGCAGTCGGACGAGCGGGGCGGCCAGCAATTCGGCATCCGATGCACCAGTCGAGGATCGCGGTGGTTGTGATGATTTCTCGGGGTCCGATGACATTCGCGCGTCGGTCTGGTGTTTCAGTCGGACTAATCGGGGTGCTCGTGGCTCGGTGTTGGTCACTGCGATCCGGTCCTGCCTCGAACCTGCTGTTCGAACGTCGGTGTCGAGTCATCGGTCCTCGCCATGATGCGTCGAGGCGGCCGGGGAATGTCAAGATACGGCCGTGATGTCCAGCCAGTAGGAATCGCGGGCCGACCTTCACCAGGTGACGGCATCGCCTTTTATTCCCGCGTTTCAGCTGATGGACATTTTGTGGGTTGCTCGATGTCGCGCGTCGCCGCGACGTAGGGTGCAGGAGTGAGGAAGGTGATCGCCTGACGCGGCAAGGGTTTCGCCGCGTGCTCGCGGTCGGGCCGGAGAACTCTGTTGCTGGGCGGGGAGAACGCTGTCATGCCAACTGATGTGTTGACCCTCGCGGTGGAAATCGACGGCGAGGGTGCCCATCCGGCGGCCTGGCGCCGCGCCGACCATGCCCCGGCAGCGTTGCTGACCCCGCGCCGGGTGCGTGAGGTCGCGCGGATCGCGGAGAACTCGGGCTTCACGCTGGTCACGCTGGAGGATGATCTCCTTCCGCCGGGCGAGGCACCGAATGTCCTCGGCCGGATCGGATCGGTGGAGCGGGCCGCGTTCATCGCCGCCGCCACCAGCGTCATCGGCATCGCACCCGTGGCGTCGACCACCTACGCCGAGCCGTTCCACCTCTCCTCGCAGCTCGCGTCGATCGACCATATCTCCGGCGGCCGAGGCGGCTGGGTCGTCGGCGTGAGTACGCCGGGCGAGGCGGCGCGAGCCTGGGGCCGTCCGCTGGTGGCCGACGCGGCCGGCCGGGCGCGGGAGGCCCGCGACTCGGTGCGGGTGGTCGGTGACCTGTGGGACTCCTGGGAGGACGACGCGGTCATTCGCGACGTCGCCACCAGTCGCTATCTCGACCGGGATCGCCTGCACTACATCGACTTCACCGGGGAGACCTACGCGGTGAAGGGACCTGCCATCGTGCCGAGGCCGCCGCAGGGGCACCTGGTGGTGCTCGCTCCGGACGGCCTGCTGCCGGCCGAACTGGTGGACGTCGCGCTGGTGAGCGGCACCGATGTCGACGCGGTGCGCTCCGCCGTGGCACTGACCGCGACACCCAGGAGCTTCGCTGAGGTCGAGGTGGCGCTGGA
>CAJCJE010000803.1 GCA_903970565.1 Candidatus Melainabacteria bacterium
ACGTGGTGAGCGGCGGGCGTGCCGTGCTGGGTATCGGCGCGGGCTGGTTCGAGCTGGAGCACCGGCAGTTCGGCTGGGAGTTCGGCACCTTCACCGACCGGTTCGAACGTCTCGACGAGGCGCTACAGATCATTGAGCCGATGCTGCGCGGGCAGCGTCCGAGTTTCGACGGCAAGTGGTATCACACCGAGAACGCGATCAACGAGCCCAGGATTCGCGACGACCTGCCGATCATGCTCGGTGGCAGCGGTGAGAAGAAGACCTTCGCGCTGGCGGCGCGCTTCGCCCAGCACCTCAACATCATCTGCGATCCGGCCGATCTGCCGCGCAAGCTCGAGGCACTCGACCAGCGTTGCGCGGAGGCGGGTCGGGATCGGTCGACCTTGGAGACGAGTTTCCTGGGCTTCGTGATGATCGACGAGAACGGTGACCGTGCCAGGGAGCAGCAGCGTGCTTTCCTGCGTAGTCGAGGGGTCGACCTGGACTCGCTCGGCGGCGAGGAGCGTGCGGCGGTCACGTCTCGGCAGTTCGTCGGTGATCCTGACGAGGTGGCCGCTGATCTGAAGGCGCGGGTTCTCGATCCCGGTGTCGATGGTCTGATCATCAACCTGGTCGCCAACGGGCATCAGCCCGGTGTGGTCGAGTTGGCTGGGCGCACCCTGCGCAAGCTGGTCGGCTGAGCCCGGTGTTCTGACGACCGGAGTACGGCTGACCAGGCTGCGGCTGCTGGCAACCCCACGTGAACACTCACCACCGGATCAGGCCCTTCCCGGAATCCGGGAAGGGCCTGATCCGTCCCCGTCCCCGTCCCGTCGCAGTTGCTGTGAGCTGGCCAGGCCTGCCTCCGCGGTGTGTACCGACCGACCCGCGCATGACGGCGGCTGCCCGAATCGCGGCACTGACGCAGAGAGCTGACCGGACGCCGACAACTTTTCCGGACGGTCCGGGTGTCTATCTCTATGTGACGACCGATAGCTGGCGACGATGAGGCGCCCGGACGACGAGTACCGGGAGTTCGTAGAAAGCCGTGCCAGACCGCTGCACCGCATTGCCTATCTGCTGTGTGGTGACTGGCACCTGGCCAACGACCTGGTCCAAGAAGCCCTGGCCAAGACCTTTCGCCACTGGCGGAAGGTCCAGCGGGCCGACAGTCCGGACGCCTACGTCAAGCGAATCCTGATCAACGAAGCCAACCGCCACGCGCGGCGCCACCGCAACGCGGCACCACCTACGGACGTGGCTGCGGAGGAGACGCCGGCCCCGGATCTCTCGAACCGAGTAGTCGACCGCGAGGTACTGGTGCGCGCCCTGTTGTCGCTGCCGGCCCGCCAACGGGCCACCGTCGTCCTTCGCTACCTGGAGGACATGAGCGAGCGGGAGACCGCGGCTGTCCTGAAGTGCGGTGAGGGGACCGTCAAGAGCCAGACGGCCAGAGCACTGGGCACGTTGAAAAACCTTCTGAACCGAGAGGAACTGCCGTTGTGAAGTCACCAGTAGAACAACGCCTGAGCGACGCGCTGCACGACATCGTCGATACCCAGCCCTTCGAACCGGACCCTGCGGCCATCGAGCGCCGTGGCCGCCGCCTCCAGCGTCGGGCCGTGACCGTCCGCATCGCCGGCACCGGCGTTGCCGCGGCAGCGGTGGCGGTCGCCGTCGGCGCGATGGTGATTCCCGACGTGCCGGGCAGTCAGTCGACCGCCCTGCCCGCCACCCACCAGACGACGCCGACGACGGGGACCTCGGCGGCGCAGCAGCCCCTCGTGCGCCTGGCCGACTACCTGAAGACGGCCCCGAAGCCCACCGGCGACGCGACGTTGGTCATGCGTGACCAGAACTACCCGTCGACGGGCCTGCGAGTCGTGGCCTGGGACCTTTACGGTGACGACGGCACGTACTACTTCGCCCGGACACGGGCCGGTCTGCCGGCTCAGGTCGTCGGTCACAAGAGCCGGGGTGAAGGCATCTTCGGCCGCGAGGTGGCGGCAGCGGAGTACGCCGCCACCGGCGATCTGAACACGGCCCGGGACGAGATGGCCGACGCACCTACGAACCCCGGCGATCCCAAGGCGATCAGCAGGACGAACGACAAGTCACTGATCGACAACTGGGTCTGGGAGGACAGCCTGGACGCGCTCACGGCTGGCGCGGGCAACCCGGTCGTGCGCGCGGGCGTCCTGCGCCTGCTGTCCACGTTGTCGGAGGTCACGGTCACCGATACCACGACCACCGGCCAGGCCACCCTCACGCTGACGGATACCGAGCCGGTGGTCAAGGACGGTCCCAAGTCCTCCTCCGGCTACACCGAGGCACTGTGCATCAATGCCGACACGGGCGTCCCGGTCACCTTCCACGGCGGCGATCAGGCCCAGTCTCCGGGGATCGACATCAACTACGAGGTCTCCCGTGTCACGCTGGCCGACGTGGCAGCCGGCACGTTCTAAAACATCGTCGCTCGACTCTCCGGAGGTCCGAGCAGTCAGAGATCCAAGAAGTACCGTGACCGACACGACACGTAGTAGTCAGGTAGCTCAGCGCACAGCGTGGTCCTTCCCGGACGGTCCGGGAGGGACCACGCTGGTTTTCGTGGTGAGCAGCCCGCTCGATCACCCCACGGCTGTTTCCTGTTTCTGGTTTGTTTGGGGAATAGGAAACGCATTGTTGGCATCGTGGCGTGGGTGAATTCTTTTGGTAGACGCAAAAAGCGTCGGTGGATATCAAGAAATCCCCAGGAGAATTCATGTTCAGGTCGTCTGCTGTCTTTTTCTCGACTGCTACCGCCGCCGCGGCACTGGCCATCATCGTCGCGATCGGAGTACCGCTCGCGGATACCGCGGCCCACCACGTCGTCGCCGATGACGATCCGGGTTCGAGCCAGACCACCACTACCACGCCGCCGCCGGAGAGCCCGGACGGGCATGGCTGGATCGACTGATCAAGGTTGGGAGCGCCCCAACGCCAGGGACCTGGACTCAGTCGTCCGGGTCCCTGGCGCAGTCGCAGGTCAGTCCCGCGCGTTCCTTGGTCAGTGTCGCGGCTTCGGGCCAGCG
>CAJCJE010000804.1 GCA_903970565.1 Candidatus Melainabacteria bacterium
CGGTGGCGCGCAGCGCGGTGATCTCACGCGCCTTGTCCATTGTGGACTTTCGCACCTCGGCGAGTACCGCGTCCAGGTTGCTGGTGTCGGCGTAGAGGAACGGGTAGAGCGACTCCACCTCGGCGTCCTCGGTGGGGCCGCGCTGGTGCGGGTTGCGCTGGTGCGGGTTGCGCGGCCGGATCAGGTCCGTCATGGCCGCACGACCGCGATGGCCTCGCCGGCGTGCACCAGGACCGTGTCGCCGATCCCCGCGGACACCAGCGCGACGCTGATCTCCTCCTCGCCGGTTCCGGCGTCCACCACGGCAAGGGAATTGTCGAGCAGGCGCAGTACCCGAACCTGGACGGCCAGGTCCGAACAGGTGATACAGACCTCGTCATGGCATTGCGGGACACCGGCCGGAGTGTTCACGCGACCACCCCCGGCGCCAGTACACCGGGCTGTTCGAAGAACACATGCACCAGCTCCCACAGAATATGATAAGTGGTTACGTGGACTTCCTTGATCACGCGCGGATCGGTTGATTCGGCCGACAACAGGTGATCGATATCCGGACTCGCGGCGATTGCGCCGCCGTCGCCACCGACCAGCGCGATGGTCAACATACCGATTTCGTGCGCGGCCCGCAGACCCCTGAGCACATTCTCGCAGTTGCCGTCGGTGGAGATACCCAGCGCGATATCGGCGGGCTCGGCGAGAAAGTGGATCTGATGGGCGAATATCTCCGCGAGCCCGTCTCGATTGGCCACGCTGGTAATGGTGGCGATGTCGGCGGTCAGCGAAACAGCCGGCAGCGCGCGCTTTCCGACGATCACGGGGTGGACGAACTCGACGGCGACGTGTTGCGCGTCGGTACTGGGGCCGCCGTTGCCGAACACCACCAGTTTGCCGCCCCGGTGGAAGCGGATCGCCGTGGCATGGCAGGCCCGCGCAACCGCGGTGGCGTTCCTGGCGAGCGCCTCGATCGGCGCCACCCTGCGATCGAACAATTCCGCTATCGTGCGCACGTCAACAGATGACCGCGCCATTGCGGGTCACTTCCTCATGTGGTGGAGGCAGTCTTATGTGGGGCCGGGAGCCCTGATGTTTGGTGAGAGAGCCAGCAGGTTGAAGCTTTTTCTCAGCCATGAGCATTGATCTTGCGAGCCATGCGCTGCATTGATGGCGCATCGATCATTTCCCGTTCGGAAAAATGATCGAACTCGTCATCAGTAACATAGAGGCGTGATGCCGATCACACAAGGTGTTTCAAACTGACTCTTTCGAGTGAATTCCACACGGCTTGATCGGTTTACCTTTTCTTGATCAACCTATCCGCCGCCCAACTGTCGTGAACTCACCCGTATTGTCACCGTTGGCGTGTAGACGGTGGACCGCCGGCCGTCCCGATCAAGCGGGGATAGCGTCGGGAGCATCGAAGTTGTCAGCGATGTCGAGTTGCCAGACGCTGCCAAGGTCCCGGGCAACGTGGTGATCGTAACATCGTCCAGCAGCCGCCGCCATGCCCCAAATTGGTATACCGCGGATAAATCCAGCGGAGGACTCAACCCGCTTTTCGGTCGGCCGGTGATCGTCGGGGTACCGAGATCACCGCGACCTGACCACCCCCGCGCGGCGCTCGGCGATGCCGAGGATCGCCGCGATCACCGGGACGGCGAGTTCGTCCGGGGTCGCTCGCGCGGCCGGAGTTGCTTGCAGACCAACGTAATACAGCCCGAGCGCGAGCAGACCGGGCACCAGCGCGAGCAGCACGAGGCCGAGGACGTCACCGCCGCCCATGCCAATCGGAAAGCCCGCACCAGCACGATCGCGGCACTCAATGCCAACAATGTGGATTCGGCGGCGGAAACCTGCACGTGGAATGGATTCGGAAAGGTCAACAACCAGGCACCCGCGACGGCCGGCACCGCGAAGAACAGACAGCCGCGCCGAGTGCGCTCGCCGAGCAGCAGCGGCGCAGCGGCGCGGTGCCGGCAGGCCCTCGTGCCCGAACTGTTCCTCTCGCCGGCAACCAACCAGTTGAGCCACTCATTCCGTCCCTGGGGGGTGAACACGATCAGGCGCACTTCGCGGCTGGAGCGGCACCCGGCGGGCCGGCCAGCCAAGATGGATAGCGCACACCCGCGTCACCGTTGCGCGGGCCCGGTGACCGGCTACGGTGCGGAAGAGATCACTCTCGACCTGGGTTTCGATGGTTCTCGATGAAGGGCGGCCGATGACGGACATCCTGCTTGACGTGGACACCGGCGTGGATGACGCCCTCGCCGTCCTCTTCGCCGTGCGCCATCCCGGGCTGACCCTGCGGGGAGTCAGCTGTGTCGCCGGCAACACCGATGTCGACCAGGTCGTTCGCAACACGCTGAAGGTGCTGGACGCGGCCGGGGCCGGGGCCGTTCCGGTGGCCAGGGGCGCGTCCCGGCCGTTGCTGGAACCCCATCGGGACGCCGTGCACGTGCACGGCCGGGACGGCATGGCCGACCTCGGACTGCCGGCCTCGGTTCGGGAACCCGCACCGGAGCACGCGATCGAGCTGTTACGCAGGCTGATCCTGACCAATCCGACCCCGGTGACCTTGATCTCGCTGGCACCGATGACGAACCTGGCCCTGCTGCTGCGGGCCTACCCGGAAGTAACCACGAAGCTCGCCCGGATCATGGTAATGGGCGGCTCCGCCTCGGTCGGCAATGCGAGCGCGGTCGCCGAGTTCAATGTCTGGCACGACCCGGAAGCGGCGGCCATCGTGTTCGGTTGCGACGCTCCGGTCACCATGTACGGCCTCGACGTCTTCTACGGCGCGACCGCCTCCCCCGCCCAGACCGCCGAACTCGCGGCGAGCACCGATCCCGGCGCGGCGATGGCCGGGCGACTGCTCCACCACGCGGCGCGGATCAGCGGCGACGATCACCGGATCGGCCAGCCGGGCGGGGCGCATCTGGGCGACGCGGGCGCGGTCTGCGCGGTCGCCGAACCGGCGGGTCTGCGAACCCGGCGGTTACCCCTTCAGGTCGAACTCGCCAGCGGCCTCGCCAGAGGCCAGACCATTGTGGATCGCCGGTCCCTGGCCGGTGACGCGGAATATCACGGCAGTGCGTTACTCGCCGAGCGGGTCGAGGTCGCACTGGAGATCGACGGCGACCGCTACGGCCGACTGTTCACCGAGGTACTGCTCGGCCGAGTGGGGGCGGCATGAGCAATCGGCCCCGGGTCTGTGTCGTCGGCTCACTGAACATCGACATCCTCACGCGGGTCACCGCGCATCCGACCCCCGGCGAGACCGTCCGAGGGGCCGGCCTGACCCGGCTGCCGGGCGGGAAGGGCGCGAACCAGGCGTTAGCCGCGGCGCGGTCCGGGGCGAAGACCCGGCTGATCGGCCGGATCGGCGACGACGAGGCCGGCGACGCCTACCGGCGGGGCCTGCTGGCCAGGGAGATCGACTGTTCCGGCGTGTGCATCGTGCCGGACACGCCGACCGGCACCGCGCTGATCGCCGTCGACGAACACGGCGAGAACACCATCATCGTGGTTCCCGGCGCCAACGACGCCATGACCGAGAAGGCGATCGAGGCCGAGGAAAACACCATCCGGTCGGCGGATGTGCTGGTACTGCAACTGGAAATCCCGATGCCCTCGGTGCTGCGGGTGGCCGAGATCGCGGTCGAGTGCGGGATTCGGCTGATCGTGAATCCCTCTCCGTGGAGGGCGCTGCCGCCCGAACTGCTCGCCGCGGCCGACCCGCTGATCGTCAACGAGCACGAGGCGGCCCAACTCGACGAGAACGCCGCCGAATCGGTGTGCGTGACCCTCGGCGCGGACGGCGCCCGTTGGGGCAAGGCGGCGGTGACCGCGCCGAGGATCGACGTGGTGGACACCACCGGGGCCGGGGACGCCTTCGCCGGTGCGTTGGCGGCGGCACTGGCGGCCGGCGCGGACCGGTCGGAGGCGCTGCACGGCGCGGCCCATGCCGGAGCCACCGCGTGTACCTGGCCGGGTGCCCAGGGCTGGACCCTGTAAGCCGGGTTCGGTGGCACGCAGCGACACGGGAGAGGACATCGGCGCGGTGCGGATCGGCATTCTGGGACCGCTGACCGTGTCCGGCACGGACGGCGGGCCGATCGAGATCACCGCGGCCGGCCCCCGTCTGCTGCTGCACCGGCTCGCCCTGGACGTGGGCACGGTGATGAGTACCGGCACGCTGATCAAGGATCTCTGGCCGGCCGCGCCGGCCGCCGATCCCGCCGGGGTCCTGCACACAGTGGTTGCGCGGCTGCGTAAGGCACTGGGCGCCGAGCGCGGCGTCCTCACCTCCCATCCGGCCGGCTACGCCCTCGACCTGCCGCGCGAGTCGGTGGACGCGGTCCGGTTCGAACAGCTGGCCGCCACCGGGGGCGGCCAGCTGCGGGCCGGTGGGCACCGGCCGGCTGGTCACGCTGACCGGGTTCGGCGGGGTCGGCAAGACCAGGCTGGCGATCGAGGCGGCGGCCGGCCTGCACCTGCCGCCGCGCTGGTGGCCCGCCATCAGCTTGGTGGCCAGTTCGACCACGGACCGCGCGATCGGCAGCCGCTCGGCCTCGTAGCTGTCCAGCAGCGCGGCCGGCGCCCCGGTCAGTACCGCGCCGAGCTTCCAGCCGAGGTTG
>CAJCJE010000805.1 GCA_903970565.1 Candidatus Melainabacteria bacterium
CACCGGGGGCCGCGACACCTTGCGGTCGATGATGACCCGGCCCGCCTCGGTGGAGCCGTAGCCGTCGTGCAGCGGGAGATCGATGCAGGACTCGACGAACGCGGCCCGCTCGGCCGACAGCGGCGCGGACCCACAGCCGATCCAGGTGAGTCGACCGCCGAGGAACTTCTCGCGCAGCTCGGCCTTGACCTCTGCGTCGATCGCAGCCTCGATCGCGGCCTGCTTGCCGGCGGCGGAGGCGGCGGAGGCCCTGCGGTCCAGTTCGGTCTGGTATTGCAGGAAAAGCAGGTCGCAGATGCGCGGCACCAGCATCAGTTCGGTCGGCCGGACCAGCGCGATGTCCTCGAACAGCAGGGAGAGGTCGCTGCTGGCGGTGAAGTAGCCGGTGCCACCGCTGGCCAGCGTCGAGATCAGCATCGCGCGCCCGGCGACGTGACTCATCGGCATGTAGTTGACGCTGATGACGGGCTTGTCGGTGTCCCGTGGCCAGAAACCGTGCCACAGGCTGATCAGCAGCCGGTCGGGATACATCGCCCCCTTCGGCGTCCCGGTGCTGCCGGAGGTGTAGATGAGCAGGGAAAGGTTGTCCTGGCCCCGCGCGGTCTCGACCGGGGGCGCCGGCGGCAGGGTGCGTCCGCGTTCGACGCTCGCGGCGAGCGAGTCGAGTTCGATCGGGCGATCGGCCTGCGCGAGGCGCTGCCGCGCGGCCTCGAACCACTCCCGCTGCTCGTCGACCTCCGGGTGGTAGTCGAACACGACGATGCGCCGCAGCGACGCGCTGCCCAGCGCGGATTCGACGGCGACGTCCAGCAGTTCCGCGCTGGAGAGCAGGATGCGCGGCTCGGTCTCCGCGATGATCGGTGCGAGATGGCCGGCCGACGCGCCGGACTGCAACGGCACGGACACCACGCCCGCGCGCAGACAGGCCAGGTCGATCACGGCGTAGTCGCTGCTGGTGAAACCCAGGATGCAGACGAAGTCGCCGGCGGCCAGGGGATTGCGGGGATGGTGGCGCCATTCACCGGCCAGCGCGCCGGCCCGGTCCCACAGTTCGCCGTAGGTGATCGTGTCGAACTTCGGCAGCAATCGCAGCGAGGTCCGGTTCGTCGCCGGGTCGGTGACCAGTTCCTTCACCCGTTCGCCCAGGGCGGGCCGGTCGGCGTAGCCGTCCATGACGGTGGCCACGAGGTCCACCAGCGCCAGGTCCGGCCGGCGGATCGCCGCGCTGATCGCCTCCAGCGGCCGGGCATCCCGAACCTGGTGGTCCGTGGCGTACAGCTCGGCAAGGCGACGCTCCTGCCGGTCGTCGACGCCGATGGTTTCGGACCCCGCACTGCTCATGGTCGGCCTTCCCTGATTTTTCTCGCGACAGGTTCGGGACGCGCGAACGGCCCCCGCCTTTATATGTATTAGATAACTAAATATACCCTTCGTATGCGAACGCCTACCAGATGAACCTGTGACAAGTCACTCCTTGTTCAGAATTGCTGACTTTTGGTAGGCGGCCAGCTGGCAGGCGGTCAGGACGACGAACGGGCCCGGCCCGGCTCGGCGGGCGCGGGCCGGGCCGGTTCATGGCACCGGGTGATCAGCCAGGCTCGGTCAGTGCCGATCGGCGCCCGAGTACACGCTCTCGCGCAGGGCGGAGATCCGCGCGACCGCCGCGTTGAAGTTCGCGGAGTTGAGCTGACCGTTGCCCAGCGCGGTGACCAGGCCGTTGGCCACGTCGTCGCCTTGGCTGGTCTGACCGGACGCGCACAGCAGCAGGTCCATTCCGGCACCGGCCGCCGCGACGCCGCGCTGCGCCTCGGTGCCGAAGTTCTCCAGCGCACCGGCCTCCAGCGCGTCGGTGACGGTCACGCCCTGGAAACCGAGCCGGCCGCGCAGTTCCTGCTGCACCACGATCGAGGACAGGCCGGCCGGGTAGTTCGGGTCCAGGGCCGGATACACCGCCCAGGACACCATCACCAGTTTCACCCCGGCGGCGATGGCCGCCGGATAGGGAAGTTCGTCGATGCTGCGCAGATCCGACAGCGACACGTTCAGAGTGACCGGTTCGGCGTCGGTGTCCTCGCTCGCGGTCGCCGCGCCGAGGCCGGGGAAGTGCTTGACGGTCGCCGCGACGCCGGTCTGCTGCTGCGCGGTGACGAAGGCGCTGCCCGCGCTCGCCGCGACGTTCGGGTCGCTGCTGTAGGAACGCTGGTACTGGTCGTCGAAATCGCCGGCCGTGCGGAAGACGTCCAGCACCGGGGCCAGGTTGACGTTCATCCCGACGCTGGCCAGCAGTTGGCCGGCGTCGGTGCCGGCCGCGGCGGCGGCCGTGCTCGGGTCGCTGGACTCGCCGATCTGCTTCTCCGACTGGTCCGGGCCGCCGGGCAGCCGGCGGACCTCGCCGCCCTCCTGGTCGGTCATCAGCAGCAGCGGCTCCTTGACCGGGCTCTGCGCGTTGGCCGCGTCGAGGGTCTGGATCACCGAGCTGATCTGGGTGAGGTTGGAGATGTTGTCCCCGAAGAAGATCACCCCGGCCGCCTCGCCGGCCTCGATTCGTTGCAGCAGATCGGTCGGCGGAGTGAGCCCGGTGTAGGAGTAGATGACGCGCTGGCCGGCCAACTGCTGCGTGGTCAGGCTCTGTGTCGCGGCCGGCTTCGGGGTCGCCGGCCGCTGCGGGGCCGCCGCGGTCGTCGCCGCGGCCGGCGCGAAGACCAACAGCGCGGTCACCGCCGACGCCAGCCAGTGCACCCAGCGTTGCATGACGTTCGTGCTCAACGGGTCCTCCTCGCGAGACGTCCCCCGACTGGGGTGCCCGGTCGCGTTCGTGGCAGCGAGCACCGTTCCCGTGAAGCTCCAGCTACGGTCAACAACGGTAACCCAACCCTCGTCAGAATAGGAAAATTTTTCACTAGACTCGGTAGTGTCGTGTTTCCTCCCGTCTGTGCCGTCGTGTCATCAGTCTGACGTCCGGCTCGTCTCTTCGGTTGTCTCCTCCGCTCGGTCGAGGTCATCGGGCGGGGTCGTGGTCCGGCCCCGATTCTGCCCTCGAAGGCCGAGTTGGTCGGCGATGTGGTGCACGGCATGGTCGAAGAAATACCCACTTGGGTCCACGCTGCCCACCAGTTGGCCGAACAGTTCGAAACTGATCATGCCGAAAAGCTGGGTCCAGGCGACCAGCGCGCGCACCAGAGCCGCCGCCGGCAGTTCGGCGGCGACCAGTGCGCGGAGCGCGTCGAGCTGTTCGACCAGTTCCGGGACGAGTGGCCGGCTGTCGGTGGGCAGGTCCGCCTCGCCGGTCAGCCAGGCATCCTGGAGCACCCCGATCAGCAGCAGCGGCACCCGGCTCGCCGGGGCGATGGTGGCCTGCGGCGCCTGGTAGCCGGGGATCGGCGACCCGTAGATCAGCGCGTACTCGTGCCGGTGTGCCAGTGCCCAGTTCCGGATTTCCGTGCAGATCAGCCACCAGCGCCGCGTCGTCGGGGTGGCAGGCCCCGGATCGGCCGAGGCGGCCGTTTCGCCCAGCGAGTCGTAGGCGTCGATGATCAGCGCGGTCAGCAGGTCCTCGCGGCTGGGGAAGTAGCGGTAGAGCGCCGAGGAGACCATGCCCAGCGCTCTGGACACCGCGCGCAGCGACAGGCCGTCCGCGCCGCCGACGGCGAGCTGGCGGCGAGCCTCGTCCTTGATTTCCCTGGTCAGCTCTGCCCTGGCGCGGTCTCGTGCGGTTCGGCTGGCATTGGTCGGCGCGGTGTCCATGACAGGCAGTGTGCCAGCGATGAGAGCGATGAACAAATAAGAGAGCACTGCTCTTGACTCGACCTGGCTCGGTGGTGTTCACTGAACTGGAACGAGAGCAGTGCTCTCAAATCTCGGGTCGAGTTTCACCATTCGGACTTCATCACCAGGAGACGGCAATGACCACGCACACCGGCAGCACCAGCAATACCGACAACAACACTGGCAACAACACTGGCAACGCGGCTCGTTACCTGGAGCCGGGGCGCGTCACCCATGCCTTCAACAGCAGCGTCGCGCTGCTGACCCGGCTCGGCGTCAGCGTGCTGGGCAGCCGGGTGCTGTCGGTGCGCGGTCGTAAGAGCGGCGAACTGCGGTCTACCCCGGTCAACCTGCTCACCGTCGACGGGCGGCGCTACCTGGTCTCGCCGCGCGGCCAGTCTCAGTGGGTGCGCAACCTGCGGGTGGCCGGTATCGGTCAGCTGCGGGTCGGTCGCCGGGTCGAGGAGTTCGTGCCGACCGAACTGGCCGACGAGGTCAAGCCGGCCATCCTGCGGGCCTACCTCAAGCGCTGGAAGTTCGAGGTCGGCGTGTTCTTCGACGGCATCGACGCGACGTCCTCGGACGAGGAACTGCTGCGCATCGCCCCCGGCTACCCGATCTTCCAGATCGACTCCGTGCCCGCCGCCGGGTGAGGGTCA
Source organism: Candidatus Melainabacteria bacterium (assembly GCA_903970565.1). Classification (GTDB taxonomy): domain Bacteria; phylum Actinomycetota; class Actinomycetes; order Mycobacteriales; family Pseudonocardiaceae; genus CAJCJE01. Next base: position 4,425 of record CAJCJE010000805.1, read on the forward strand.
GGGCAGATCAAGCAGTAGCACGGAGGCAGTGGGCAGTCCCGGTGCAGCCGCGGCAGTTGGTAGGCGATACCGCCGAGACCGGGCAGCAGGGCGGGGGAGTAGGTGTCCCTGGCCAGGCCGCTGACCGGGCCGTTGTGTTCGAGGCTGCCGAGTACCGTCTCGTCCACTGTGGACTGATGTAGCCCGGCCTTGCGCGAAACCGCCCAGGCCCACCGGCCACCGATCTTCTCGGCCAGCCGAAGCCAACCCGGCTGACCAGACGGCTCATTCTTGGTTCCTCTCATTGTGGGTGCCGTGCGGCACCGGAATTTCCCGGAATTCTGCCCAAGCCACGCACTCGCGCGCACGCAACAAACGATGCGTGTGCACTGTCACCGATCGAACGCGTACGGTGAATTCCCGACCGAACGGTTGGGTCAATCGGCTGAGCGTGCTTCCGGTATCGGACACCCGATGTCACGATGGCGGTCTGTTCGCGGCGGTTTCGGCGCGACATCGGCCGGGGGAAGGCGGGGATCGGGTGATCGAGTTACGGGTACTCGGCGCGGTCGAGATCCGCAACGACGAACGCCTGACCCGACCGGCGAGGCGGATGGCGCGAACCCTGTTGGGCATGTTGGCGTTGCGCGCCAACCAACCCGTGTCGGTGTCCTGGATCGTGGACGGCCTGTGGAACGGGCGACCGCCCCGGTCGGCGAACTCCAACGTCCGCTCGCTGCTGGCCGACCTGCGCGGGCTGCTGCCGGCGACCGCGAGCGGCGAACCGAGGATCGAGGGCAGCAAGGGCCGCTACTGCCTGCTGGTGCCGCCGGACCGGTTGGACTCGCTGGTTTTCGAGGCACTGGCCGACGAGGGCGCCTCGGCGCTGGCGCAGGGCTGCTATGCCACCGCCGTGGCCGGACTGGTCAGGGCGGCGGCGCTGTGGCGCGGCCCGATCATGGACGGGCTGGTCGCGCCGGACGTGGTCCGGCCCGAGGCGAGCCGACTGGCCGAGCGGCGGCTGGACGTGCTGGAGGACAGCGTCGACGCGCGGATCGCGCTCGGCCAGCACCGCGACCTGGTCGCCGAGCTGACCGCGCTGACCACGCGGCACGGCCCACGGGAACGGCTGTGGCGACAGCTGATGGTGGTGCTCTACCGCTGCGACCGGCAGGCCGACGCGCTGG
>CAJCJE010000806.1 GCA_903970565.1 Candidatus Melainabacteria bacterium
GAACGGGAGTGTGCTGGACCTGACGGTGGGGGCGATTGCGCCGAGCAGGACGGACCGGGAGAGACCGGATCGGGGGAGACCGGACCGGACTGGACGCGGTTGCCCGACGCGGTGCGCGCCAAACTTGCCGAACTCGCCGCCGACGCGGTCGGCGGGCTCGCGCGGGTCGACATTCCGCAGCCGGTGCGCACGGTGGCCAGGTTCGCGCCGGCCAAACGCGCTCGCCTCGGTGCCGGTCCGCTGTTGGCCGGGCTGCGCAACCACGCGGCCTTCCGCGCCGCCGTGGTGCACTGGGCCACCGAACACCGCCCGGCCGCGCTGGATACCACCGCGATCGATCCGGTCGCCGCCGCCGCTGCCGCGCTGTTGCAGGGCGAAGCCTCCGCCGTGCACTTCCTCGAACTCGTTGCCCGCCGGGCCCAGGACGGCGCGCTGCGCGCCGAACGGGACGCCGCGGTCGGCAGGATGGGCCGACTGGAGGCCGAGCTACGGCGGCTGCGCGGCGAGGTGGTCGCCGCCGGGACCGTTGCCGGCCAGGTGGTCTCCGAACGCGACACGGAACTGGAGAAGCTGCGTAAACGCCTGCGTGAGCAGGGTGCCAAGCTCCGTGAGGCCAAGGATGCCGCGTCGGCCGCGCTCGCCGACGCCGAGCAGATCCGGGCGCAGACCGAGCTGGAGCGCAAGTCGCTGACCGCTGAACGCGACCGGGAACGCGAACGTGCCGAGGCCGAACGGCTCAAGGCCCGCCGGGCCGAGGGGGACGCGCAGGCCGCGCGACAGGCCGCCAGGGAGGCCAGAGCGGCCGACGAGGTGCGGCTGGCCCTACTGGTGGACACCCTCGACGGCGCGGTGACCGGCCTGCGCCGCGAACTTGCCCTCGGCGGCACCGGCCCGCGCCCCGCCGACCTCGTTCGCGGTGCCAGCGCCCCGCAGGGCGCGGTGGGCCGCGCCGACGACCCGGCCGCGCTGGACCGGTTGCTCGCGCTGCCGACCGTGCACCTCGTCGTGGACGGCTACAACGTCACCAAGACCGGATACCCCGAACTGGCCCTTGTCGACCAGCGGGAACGCCTCGCCATGCAGATGGCCTCGCTGGCCGCGCGGACCGGCGCGGAGATCACCGTCGTGTTCGACGGGGCCGGGGTGGTCGCGGTGCCCTCGGCCTCCCCGCGCGGGGTGCGCGTGCTGTTCTCCGACCCCGGCGTGCTGGCCGACGACGTGATCAGGGCCATCGTCGCGGCCGAGCCGGAGGGCCGGCCGGTGGTCGTGGTCACCTCCGACCGGGCGGTCGCCGACTCGGTGCGCCGGCGCGGTGCCCACCCGGTGCCCTCGGCGGTGCTGATCGCCCGACTCGGTCGCGTCTGAATCTTTCGAGATTCGACCCGGTTTTTTTCGATTTTCTCGATCCGGCCGTCGTCGACCACGAAAACTGTCGGTGCCCCTTTTTATCGTTGGCGTCAGTTGAACCCTTCGAGAGATCGGGGATGTGCCGTGATTATCGATTGCGACAAGTGCGTGATCAGGGGCGTTGGTTGTCACGATTGTGTTATCAGTGTGTTGCTCGACGCGCCGGAGCACATTGAGTTCGCCGAGCCGGAACTGCGTGCTTTCGACACTCTCGCCGATGCCGGACTGGTGCCCCGACTGCGGCTGATTCCGGTGCGTCCCCATCGTGAATCGCTTGATACGCCCGAACTGCCGTTGCCCTGCGCCGAACGGTCGGCAAAGGATGACGGTCGGACGCATCGGCAGGCCGGCTGATTGATTCATCGATCGCGGGGCGCCACGGAGTCGACTGTGTGACGTTCCTGCGGATGGCCTAGTCCGGACGTTTTCCGATACCCGCGGTAGACGGTCCGAACCGGGTTCCGTAACCTGTCCGAGACCTCGTGGAGGGCAGCCGTCCAACGGACGGCGACGCGGGGTTACCGCCGAATCGGTCGTCGGGGACCGAGCCGGACCGATGTACTGCCGTTGATCGCTCGCAGCCTTCGCTGTTGGTGTTGAGCTGGGCCTGTGGCCGAACGCGGTACGTCGGCGAGTAGGCGGTCGGATGGACGAAGGAGATACGCGCTACGTGGCCTCGCACCGACTGAAACGCACGATGCGCGGGGCGCTCGCTGCCACCGCGGTGGTCGCCGTGATTGGCGTCACCCCCTCAATGGCCCTCGCCGACCCGCCCCCCAGCACCACCCCGAGCACTCCCGCCACGCCCACCGGCACGCCCCTGCAGCAGTACGAACAGCTGTCCCAGCAGGCCAGTGACCTGAACAACCAGCTCCAGGCCGCGCAGGCCAAGCAGACGGCCGCGCAGAACCAGCTCAACCAGGCCAACGCCGACCTCACCCAGGCGCAGCAGGCCGAGAGCGCCGCGGTGCGGCAGGAGAGCGGGTTGCGTGGCCAGGTCGACCAGCTGACCGAGGCGCAGTACGAGGGTGCCCGGTTCGGCCAGCTCGCCGCGCTGCTGACCGGCAGTTCGGCGCAGGACTACCTGGACAAGGCCACCCTGCTACAGGAGATGGCCGAGGACTCCTCGACCGCGCTGAACTCGTTGCAGGCCGCGACGGATGCCGCGACGGCCGCGCAGCAGCGGGCCCAGAAGGACCAGCAGACCGCGCAGAACGCGACCAACCTGGCGAACTCGCTGGTCACCCAGATCCAGCAGCAGCAGGCCGCCCTACAGCCGGTGGTGAAGCAGGCCGAGAACGCGGCCCACCAGCTCCCGGCGGCCGCGCTGAAGGGCACCATCGACCCCGGCCAGTTCATCGTGCCGGCCGGTGCGGCGGGTATCGCCATCCAGGCGGCCGAGGCCGAGATCGGCAAGCCGTACGTGTGGGGGGACGCCGGTCCGGGCGGGTTCGACTGCTCCGGTCTGATGCTGTGGTCCTGGGCGAAGGCCGGCGTGAGCCTGCCGCACTCCAGTCAGGCCCAGTCCGGTATGGGTGAGCTGATCTCCAACCGGGCCGACCTCGAACCCGGTGACCTGGTGTTCTTCGGTTCGCCGGTGCACCACGTCGGCATGTACGTCGGCAACGGCGACATGGTCGACGCGCCGGACACCGGTCAGGACGTACAGATCCAGCCGATTTTCAGCGGCTACGACTATGGTCGGCGCCTCTCCGGCTGACCTGCGGATCGCGTTTCCTGTCGTTGAGGGTCTCAGCCACTGGTTGAGGCCCTCAACTCGTTCCGGTCACGAGATCGGTCGATTGACGTTCCTGCGGATGGCCTAGTCCACTCCGGATTCGATACCCGCGGTAGATGGCCCGAACCGGGTTCCGTAACCTGTCCGAGACTTCGTGGCGGTAGCTGTCCAACGGACGGCGACGCGGGGTTACCGTCGAATCGGCCTGTCGGGGACCGAGCCGGATCGATGTGTCGCGTTGATCGCGCGCAGGCAGTCGACTGTTGGTGCTGAGGTCGGCCTGTGGCCGAACGCGGTGCATCGGTGCCTCCCGGAGTACGCGGTGGATGGACGAAGGAGATAGGCGCTACGTGGCCTCGCACCGACTGAAGCGCACGATGCGCGGAGCGCTCGTCGCCACCGCAGTGATCGCGGTCATCGGCATCACCCCCTCGATGGCACTGGCCGATCCCAGCCCCAGCACCACCCCGAGCACTCCCAGCACCCCGACGGCGCCGACCATGCCGACCGGCACTCCGCTGGAGCAGTACGAGGCGCTGTCGCAGCAGGCCAGCGACCTGAGCCAGCAGCTGCTCAACGCGCAGGACCAGCAGACGGCCGCGCAGAACACGCTCAGCCAGGCCGATGCCGACCTGACCAGGGCGCAGCAGGCCGAGAGCGTGGCCGTGCAGCACGAGAGCGGGTTGCGTGGCCAGGTCGATCAGCTGACCGAGGCGCAGTACGAGGGTGCCCGGTTCGGCCAGCTCGCCGCGCTGCTGACCGGCAGTTCGGCGCAGGACTACCTGGACAAGGCCTCGCTGTTGCAGGAGATGGCCGAGGACTCCTCCACCGCCCTGAACCTGTTGCAGGCCGCGACGGATGCCGCGACGGCCGCGCAGCAGCGGGCGCAGAAGGACGAGCAGACCGCGCAGGACGCCTCGAACGCGGCCAACTCGCTGATCACCCAGATCCAGCAGGAACAGAACGCCCTCGCGCCGCTGATCGCGCAGGCGCGGGAGGCCGAGCTCAAGGTCAACCCGGCCGCGCTGCGCGGCTCCATCGACCCCAGCGAGTTCATCGTGCCGCCCGGCGCCGCCGGCACCGCCATCCGGGCCGCGGAGAGCATGATCGGCACTCCCTACCACTGGGGTGGCACCACCCCCAGCGGGTTCGACTGCTCCGGCCTGATGCTGTGGTCGTGGGCGCACGCCGGCATCGACCTGCCGCGCACCGCGGCCGAGCAGCAGCAGATCGGCACCCTGGTCCCCAGCGAGGCCGATCTACAGCCCGGCGACCTGGTGTTCTTCGGTGACCCAGCGCACCACGTCGGCATGTACGTCGGCAACGGCGACATG
>CAJCJE010000807.1 GCA_903970565.1 Candidatus Melainabacteria bacterium
CGCCGACCCCGAGCCGATGGCCGGACCCCGTCGCGCGGAGTCGAGGGAACCTCAGCTCGGCCGCGCCGCCCTCGCCCTGTCCGCCGGCAGCGCGGCCCGTGTCGCCGAACTCACCACGGCCGCCGTCGAACGCGACTGGCAGCTGCTGTCCATCGACCGGTATGACTCGGACGGATCGTCGCGGCAGGTCGTCTACCTGCGCACCCCGGACGGCATCGATGTCGAACTGGTCGGCGACGACGCCGAGGAAGCGGTCTTCGAGGGTTTCGGCCCCGGCACGGGCTGAGCCCTGGTACGGCTCGCTGGTACGGGCTGACGGTCTCGAATCGACCGCCAGCCGGTCGAAATTCGCGTAATTCACTCCAACGGATGATCCGGTTCGTAGACTGTTCGGCGGCGGCCGGTGGCGATCGGCTGCGGTCCAACCGAGTGACGGCGTCACGACACAGCGTTCGGCTGTACCGCCGGCAACGGCGGAACGCGCGAGCTGACGCACGGCGAAACGCGCGGAGGGAGCAGCGGAGCATCGTGAAGGACCAGGGAAGCCGGTCGGCCACGGCACGCTTGCCGCGCCCGCGCCGGCTCCTGGCCATCGTGCTCGTCCTCGCCGGCTGCCTGCTGTTGACCGCCTGCGGTGGCATGACGGCCATTCCGCAGGCCGACGGCACCGACGGCGGGGGACTGCCGATGCCGGGCACCATTCAGGCCGCGCCGGCCTCCGGCACCGCGAACGGCCACCGGTCGGTGACTGCCACGCCCGGCCCGATCACGCTGCGCACCGGCCGCGAACGGACCAGCCCCGGCGTGGTCGCCTCCGGCGGGCCGAGCGCGCCGTACAACTATGCGCCGTCGATCATGACCAGCGGTGGGGTCGACCACCTGTGGTGGTGCAGCCAGCTTCCCGGCACCTCCCGTCCCGGCGATCAGATCCTCTACGCCACGGGCAGCAGCCTGGACGGCCCGTTCGCCGCTCCCGACGGCAGAGCCGGCGTCCAGGTGTTCGGCAACTCCTCGGCCGGGTTCGACCAGCTGCACACCTGCGATCCCTCGGTCGTACGGGTGGGCGCGACCTACTACCTCTACTACACCGGTACCAGCGACCCGTCCGGGCACGACAACGCGATCGGCCTCGCGACCGGCCCGGACGGCGTGCACTGGACACGGGCCAACGGTGGCGCGCCGATCGTGGTGGCGGCCGGGGACACCACCACCGGCAACCCCTACGGCGCCGGCCAGCCCTCGGTGGTCTACCTCGACGGCTGGTTCTATCTGCTGTTCACCGACACCACCGGCGAGGCGGCGGACGCCAACGGCGCCGGCCAGTTCGTGCTGCGCTCGACCGACCCGGCCTTCGGCGCCGACGTACAGGCCCTCGGTCCCACCGGGTTCACTCCCGTCGCCAGTGCCAGGACTCCCCGGTTGCGTTCGGTCCTCGCGGCCAACACGGCGGACTGGATGTGGGTGGACGCGCTGAACGCCTTCGCCATCGCCGCGGACAGCGCGCGGGGCACCACGATCACCTTCTGGAGCGCCGATTTCAGCTACCAGCCCTATCAGCCGATCCTGCTGTCCGGTCCGGCGCAGGACGGTCCCGGCCTGGCCCGCACCCCGACCGGCCACGCGCCGGTCTCCGGCACCGACCCCTGCGGCGCGCTCCCACTCGACCTGATCAGGGCCACCAGCAACGCGACCACGCCGACCGACATGGTCCACTTCGGACTGACGGTCACCGGTTTCGACGGCTGCCGGAGCACCGCGCAGGCGATCAACGTGCTCAACGGTTTCGCCATGCCCGCACCCGATCGAACGGTCGAGGTGCTGGCCAACGGGAAACTGGTCGACTTCGAACGGCGTTCGGTCGCCGCCTCCGTCGCCACCTCGGTGCTCGACGAGCAGGTGCCCGCCCTGACCGATCTGCCGGTTCAGGCCACCATCGAGGCCGGCGCCACGGCCGTGACGACGCCCGGCGAACCGGTCGGTCTCCAAGCGACCAACGGAACACTCTGTCTGGTCAGCGGCGCGAACGTGGCGCAGCTGAACTCGTCGATCGTGGTGCCGGTGACGCCCGCGACCTGGGCCGGTTATTCGGGCGGCTGCAACCTCAGCGCGCTGCGTCCCTGAGGCTGCCGGGGTCCTCGCCGGTCGAGGAGGTCGAGGGCACCGATGTCACCGATGTCACCGATGTCACCGATGTCACCGATGTCACCGATGTCACCGATGTCACCGATGTCGGCTCCAGCATTCTGCCGCCCACCGCGAGGCCGAGCCCGGCCGGCAGCAGGATGAGCAGCGCGGTGAACGCCGCGCCACCCGTCAGCGCCGGACCGAGCGCCCAGATACCGGTGGCGTCGACGAACGCGGCTTTTCCGATCACGCCGAGCAGGCCGGCACCGAAACCGCCGATCAGCGCCGCGTAGAACCAGTTCATCCCGCGACCGGGCCTGCGCAGCCAGCCGTCCAGCGCGCCCCAGAGCAGCGCGACCCCGGCCAGCACCGCGATGGTGATCGGCTCGGCAACGTCGTCACTGGTGGGATGGGCCGCCTCGATGGCTCCGAGCAGCGTCTGCGCGGCCCCGTTCACCACGGCCAGCACCAGTCCGCGCGTCAGCCAAGGTTGCATCATCCAAGCGTACGACCACTGGCGCGGCAGGTGACCCACCGGTAGCCCGGCCAAGACAGCGCCGGGACTCGGCCGGCCGGCAAGCCCGATGCCAGGTGTGGGTCCGGCTCGACAACCACCCGGCCCGGCTTCGGGGCGATTAGGGTGCCAGTCATGCCGGAACTACAGCGGCTTCGCCGGACCGCGCTGCGTGCCGCCCTGCTCGCCGACGGCCTGGACGCCCTCCTGGTCGTCGACCTGCTCAACGTCCGCTACCTGACCGGGTTCACCGGTTCGAACGCGGCGCTGCTCATCCACGCGCACGACACCCCCGGCGCCGAGGACCGGACCGTGTTCTGCACCGACGGCCGCTATCTCACCCAGGCTGCCGAGCAGGTGCCCGACCTGCGCCGGCACATCGACCGGACCAGTGACCTGGCGCTCGCCGCGCTCGCCGGCAAGGACCCGGCCGGCTACGCGCTCACCGGTTTCGAGAGCCAGCATGTCACCGTCGACGGCCTTGACGCGCTGAGCACGGCGGCCCAGGGCGTGCGGCTGCGCAGGGCGCCCGGCCTGACCGAGCGACTTCGGCTGGTCAAGGACGAGGTGGAGGTCGAGGCGCTGCGGATGGCCTGCGCGGCGGCGGACCGCGCGTTGGCCGAACTCATTGAGCACGGCGGCCTGCGACCGGGCCGGACCGAGCGCGAGGTTGCCCGTGATCTCAACGGCAGGATGCTGGACAACGGCGCGGACGCGGTCGCCTTCGAGACGATCGTGGCGACCGGCGCGAACTCCGCCGTCCCGCACCACCGGCCGGTGGACGCGGTGCTGCGATCCGGGGACCTGGTCAAGATGGACTTCGGCGCCCTCGTCGACGGCTACCACTCGGACATGACCCGCACCGTGGTGCTCGGCACGCCGCAGGACTGGCAGCGCGACCTCTACGACCTCGTCCGCGCCGCGCAGACCGCCGGCCGGGCCGCGCTGGCGCCGGGCCGTGAGTACCGGGCGGTGGACCACGCGGCCCGCGCGGTGATCGAGGACGCCGGGCACGGCGAGGACTTCCCGCACGGCCTCGGGCACGGCGTCGGACTGGAAATCCACGAGGCTCCGGCGTTGTCCAAGACCGGTGACGGTAGACTGGCCGCCGATATGGCGGTCACCGTCGAGCCCGGAGTCTATTTCGCCGGCCGAGGCGGGGTCCGCATCGAGGACACGCTCGTGGTGCGCGCGGACGCCCCGGA
>CAJCJE010000808.1 GCA_903970565.1 Candidatus Melainabacteria bacterium
GGACGAACACGTTGTTGCGTACCTGTTGGGGAGCTAATTCCTCGGCATACAGTAATGCGGAAAGTCCTTTTTCACGTGTCTTTCGCTCTGCGAGTAGACCCCGTCCGTAATCAATATAAAAACCCGCCTGCCGTGATCGGCTGATCGTGGCCGGCCGTACCGTAACTGCTATCTCCGCTACTTGCGCACCGTGTCCCAGTTCCACGCCGACCGCAACCCGCCAGATCCCGACATTCGTTCTACCGAACTGTACGTGCCCGAACGGACTGACGTCCGGCTCGATCAATTCAGCGAATGCGGCTGCTTCCAGCAGATGAGTCTCGGCGATGTCGTCTTGTTTCTGGGCGGCGCTGGCCATTGCTGCGGTCAGGTTCGCCATGCCGCGTACTTCTGGCCGCGCGGTGGGGTCATCGGCAACGGTTGCGGCAAGCTGGTACTGCCGGGTCCGGTTGGTCCCGGACAGCGCGTGTGCCCGCGCCCAGGACACGAATGTGGTCCAGGTCGGGTCATCCAACTCTTCGGCCGCTTGGCGCATCCGTTCGATGGCGAGGGTTGGCAGACCAGGAAAGCCTAGACGGCTGGCAATATTGGATGCGGAGTGATAGCAGCTCAGAAGACCGACAAGAGCAGTTTGGCGGTGCTCCGGCTCGGTGGCGGCGAGCAGGAGATCTCGGATCAAGCCCGGCAACAAGGTTGCTTGGGCAGCGTAATCGGAGTTCGGCCGAAGTTTGGTGGTCAACAGTTCGACGTCCGCCTCAATCTGTGGCCACAGTCGGCAGGGAGCGTCGGGCACTTCACCGACCCACCATCCAGTGAGCGCGTCAGCAAGGACCGTCATCGAGGTGTGCGACTCGATCGACGCGAGGTCCGAAGGCACATACGGCTTGCCGGTCAGCTCAGCAGGCGAGACTTTCAGCGCGTGTGCCAATGACTCCAGCAGGGACCGTTTGGTCACGGGACGTTGCCCGCGTTCGATCAGGGAGAGATACGGGGCGGAGATACCGGCAAGACCGGCCGTAGCGGTCAGGCTTATCCCGCGCCACGCGCGGACCTCTCGAACCCGTCGACCGATATGGCCGTCTTCGGCATCCACCAGAGCACCGCCCTTCTCCGCTGGTTGTCCCCTTCGCACCCCGACCCGTCGACCGGGGCTGAACCTCCAGCGAAGGCGATGCCCTCCAGCGTAGACCAGCCTCGCTACGGCAAGTGATTATCGCGCTACGACCAGCGCATACGCCGCCGACCTGTACCCGGTCGTAGCGTTTACCTGGCCGGTCACGTTGGGCGGCGTTGGGTTCGTTTCGGTCAGCGATGCTTCGGTGTGCGCCTATCTGAAAGCGAGAACGTGTAGTAGGCCCACCAGTGAAGCGGCGCCGACTATGTCATGGCGCGCAATTTTTTCTCGGATGGAATCGAGTGGAATCCAGGAAATCCGGAATGCTTCGTTGATGTCCGTGGGGGCACCGGTGAAGTCTGCGCCGCGTGCTACGTACAGCAGGTTTTCTGCGTCAGCGCTTCCTACGATGGGTTGCGCCGCTGTCAGGAATTCTACGTTGCGAGGTCTCCAACCGGTTTCCTCCGCTACTTCCCGAGCCGCCGTGACCGCAGGGTCTTCGTTCGGATCAACGTAGCCGCCGGGCAGTTCCCATACCCATCGATCGATGATGAATCGGTGGCGCCACATCATCAGGACATGGTCTCCGTCATCCAGCACGACCATTATTGCGGCTGCGGGCATCCGCAAGACGTACTGCTCGAACGTCACCCGTCCGGCAACTCGACCGAGGCAATGCTCAGCCGTAGTCGTCGAGTGTCATCCACGACCCGTTCAGCGTGGATTGTCCAGCGCGTGGCCTCACCCAGATCTCGATCTGCGGTCATAGCGCGGACGCTACCTGAGGGGGCAGGGTCAGACCCGTACCGCGACGAGTTCGAGGCCGAGCAACTCGGCGGTCGCTCGTAGGTCCGGGATGAGGTCGCCGACGCCCAGCGCCCAGTGGTGCGAGATTCCGGTGGCGCTCCAGGCATCCGTCCACTCGCCGGGGTCGCCGCCGAAGTCGACCCGTGAGGTGGTGTTGCCGATTCGCAGCAGCGGCCCGGCCACCACCTCGCCGGCCGAGGCGACCAAACGGAAGGAGCCGTCCCGCTGTTGGGCGATGCCTACCACGGTGACCGGCCCGTGCCGGACCTCGAACTCGACCGAGACCCCGAAGCCGCGCTTGCCGTGATAGACACCCAGCCCGCGCAACAGCGGTCGCCGTCGGCTGACCGACAGGTGCGCGGGGCCGTCATGGCCCATCTCGACGACGTTGTCGCGGAAGTTGAGCGCCTGCAACTCGGTGAACGAGCCGCCGCCACCGAGCCGGTCGACGATCAGCATCGCCAGCGAGGTGCGCAGTTCGTACTCGCCGACGGTGGGAATGCCGCGTGCGGTCAGCAACGAGGCACCGAGGATCATCCCGGCCGCCAACCGTTCGTGCTGCTCGCCGTCGAGACCACGATGGTAGTAGGCGAGGCTTTCCAGCGCGAAGTCCTCGATCAGTCGGTCGAGGCCGACGGAAACCTTTGCCGCCCATAGAAAATCGTCCTCGTCGACGCTGGGGTCCAGTTCGAAGACCTCCCGTGCCAGCGCGATCCGTTCACTCACCTGCGCCGGGGTCGCCTCGGCCACCCGGACCCGGAGGTCGTCGAACTCGACCACCTCCACGTGGCCGCCGAAGTTGGCCGTCACCAGGGTCAGATCGGTGGACACGTCGAGCATCCCCGGATAGAGGTGGCCCATCAGCCCGTGCCGGCCGGTGCGCAGCGCGCCGCGTACCCCGGCCGCCCTGATCCAGCGGCCGATCCTGGTCCAGGCCCGTTCGTCGTCGAGGTAGCCCGACACCGACCGGAACGGGATTCCGCAGCGTAGGAAGGCGTTGGCCATCTCCGGCAGGGGACAGGCGCCGCAGTAGGCCAGCCACTGTCCGGTGTCGACGGTGGCGTGGTCCATCGACTCGGTCGGTTGCAGGTTGATCAGCAGCACCGGAGCGCCGCCGCGCTGCGCGATCGGTACCAGCATGGTCGAGGTCAGATAGGTGGTCAGGAAACCGATGATCAGGTCGCAGCCGGCCACCCGCAGCGTCTCGGCCGCTCGCGCGCCCTCCTGCTCGTCGGAGATGAAGCCGGCGTCCACGACCTCGCAGTTCATCGACCGCAGCCGCTCGCCGACCCGCGCCGCCGAGCGGCGCAGTTGGGGGAGCAGGTCGGGAAACTGCGGCCAGTACGCGCCGAGGCCGCCCGCGACCAGTCCCACGCTGACCCGCCGGGCCGGCAGGTGCGCGATGCCGGTCGGCTGCGTGGTTGCGGCAGCAGCGGTCACGGTGACGCCTCCGGATCGTTCCGCGGGTTTCGTCCGGCCGCCTCGCGGACAGGCTGATGAAACCTTTCAATTCGGCCGATCCCAACCTAATAGCTGGTTGACCGATGCGTCAACGTCAGCCGCCGCGGGCGGGGCGGTATCAGGGCCGAACGGGAGCGCGGTGCCGAAGGTGTTCCTTCGAGGTCGGCACCGCGCCGGGTAGGACGCAACGCCCTGCTCGGATCACCCCTAGAAGATCCGAGCCAGGGCGTACTGGTCTGCTCAGCGCGCCCACAGGGCGCTGCTGTCGAACTCCGGGTCGGGCTGCTCGTTGATTCCGCGCAGCGCGGCTGTGGCCTGGTCGAGGGCTCCGGCCACCGCGCCGTGCGCGCCCTCGCAGGCGGTCAGTGCCTGGCGAAGGGACTCCGGTGCCCCGGCGGTACACGCCAGCACCTGCTGACTGGTGTCCTCCACCAGCAGGGTGAGCCTGGCGTAGACGCTGGTGAGGCTCTCCAGCGCGGATCGGATCGACCCGATCTGACCACACCGCCCGTTCATCGCGCGGCTCCGTCCGGTTCGTCGGTGTCGGTCGAGGAGCCCGGCTCGGTCGAGGAGTCCGGCTTGGTCGAGTCGCCGGTCGCGTTGGCCCTGCACAGCAACTCCTGTGCCTCGCGCAGTGCGTTGAGCAGCTCGTTGCCGTTGCTGTTGAACCGTTCAAGCGCGTCGCGGAACTCCGCGGCGGCGGTTCCGGTCCACGCGGAGCTGAACAGCTCCGCGTTTCCGGTCGCCAGGCGTAGTTGCGCTCGGTAGTAGTCGACCAGATCCGATCCGCCGGGGTGACCCTCGGCGCTGCCGCACGGTCGGCCGCCCGATCGAGTGCACTGTTCTGCTTTCGCTTGACTCAGCACGTGCTCAACGCTAAGTCGACTGTGCGCAGCCTGTGTGATGTCGACCGCGAACGGTGCGCGAAAGGACACAGCGAGTTCCCTTTGGGTAGCGTTCGGGTGGTCCGATCATTTCTTCGGTCCTGCTCGTTACGGACCGTGGTCGCGCGCGGGTCACTGCCGGGCGCGCGGCACCGGTCCGGTGGCGGAAGGGAATCGATGGGCGCGAGCCGACAACACAGGTCACCGGCCACCGTGCTCGCCGAGCTACTCGGCGGGCCGACCGGGGCAACCCTGCTGATCTCCGGTGGCATCGGCACCGGGCGTACCCGGCTGGCCGG
>CAJCJE010000809.1 GCA_903970565.1 Candidatus Melainabacteria bacterium
CCGCGTCCTGTTCTTCTGCGAGACCGCGGCGCCCACCGGCGGCGAGGTCCCGGTCAACGACGTCCGCGAGACGCTCCGCAACCTTCCCCCGCACCTCGCGCGGACCTTCCGGAGCCGGGGCATCCGATATCACCGCAACCTGCCGAAGGACTCCTCCCACGGTGAGATGGGCTGGGTCGACACCTTTCGCACCGAGGACAGGGCAACCGTCGAACGGCAGCTTGCCGCCGCCGGCCACGAGTTCGGCTGGGACGCGAACGACCGGCTGCGCTACCACTACCGCCGGGACGCCTTCACCATGCACCCGGAGACGGGGGAGGAGCTGTGGTTCAACCAGGTCACCGAGCTGCACTGCTCGTACTGGCGAGCCCATCCGCACTTCCCGGCCGACCTGCCCGACCGCGACTATCCGGCGAACACCACCTACGGCGACGGGATCGCGATCGAGGAGGACCTGGTCTCCTTCCTGCGCGGTGCGCTCTGGCGCAGCGCCCGCGCGGTACGTATGCGGCGCGGTGAACTGCTCGTGCTGGACAACCAGGTGCTCGCGCACGGGCGGTTCTCCTACGCCGGGCCCCGCAGGCATTTCGTCAGCCTGACCCGATGAACCGCCGGTCCGAGTGATGAACGCCAAGCCGATGTACGCGGCCAAACCGACCGTCAGGCCGGCCAGGCCGTGGTTCTCCTCCGGCCCCTGCGCCAAACGGCCGGGCTGGGACCCGGCCCGGCTGCGGGATGCCTTCGTCGGGCGGTCCCACCGCGACCCGGCCGGGCAGGCCCGGCTGTCGGAGGTCATCGAGTTGTCCCGGCAGGTGCTCGGACTGCCCGAGGACCACCGGGTCGCGATCGTACCCGGCTCTGATACCGGGGCCGTCGAGATGGCGTTGTGGAACCTGCTCGGCTACACCGGGGTCGAGGTGTGCTGCTGGGAGAACTTCGGCCACACCTGGCTGGAGGACGTCGTGCGCCAGCTGCGCATCCCGGACGTGACGGTGCACAGGGCCGAGCGCTATGGCGCGTTTCCCGATCTCAACCAGGTGGACTTCGCGAACGACGTGGTGTTCACCTGGAACGGCACCACCTCCGGCGTGTGCGTGCCCGATGCCGAGTGGATACCCGCGAGCCGCACCGGGCTCACGATCTGCGATGCCACCTCGGCGGTACTGGGCATGGACATCGACTACTCGAAGCTGGACGTCGTCACCTGGTCCTGGCAGAAGGCGCTGGGCGGTGAGGGCGCGCACGGCATGATCGCGCTGTCCCCGGCAGCGGTCGAGCGCCTGCGGGTGTTCCAGACCGATCGTCCGCTGCCGAAGATCTTCCGCCTCGTTCGGGACGGCAGGCTCATCGACGAACTGTTCGAGGGATTCACCATCAACTCGCCGTCCATGCTGGCCGTCGAGGACGCGCTGGACGCTCTGCGTTGGTGCCTTGACATCGGCGGCCTGCCGGAGCTGATCTCTCGGACGCGCCGCAACTTCGCCGTGGTCCGGCGGTGGGTACTGACCGATCCACACGTGGAGTTCCTGGCCGAGGCACCGGAGACGATCTCGCCGACGAGTGTCTGTCTGACGTTCCGGCACGAACTGCTCGACCGGCTGCCCGACCGACGGCAACGCGAGTTCGTGCGGCGGGTCTGTGCCAGGATCGCGGACAACGGCGCCGGCTACGACCTCGGCGGACACCGCGAGGCGCCGCCGGGCATCCGGATCTGGGCCGGCCCCACCGTCGAGGCGGCCGACGTGGAAAGGCTGCTGCCCTGGGTGAGCTGGGCGTTCGCCGAGACACTGCCGGAGTTCCGATGAGCTACCGGACAGAGGAAGGTTCGGTCCCACCATGACGCATACCGCCGCGGCGGAGCTGCTCAGGTTCGCCGGGCGACTGGCGGATGAGAGCCGCCGCCTGCTCATCCGGGCGGCGGGGCAATCCGTACCCATCGACACCAAGGCGGACAACAGCTTCGTCACCGCGACCGACCGCGCCATCGAGATCAGGCTGCGTGAGCTGATCACGCGCACCTATCCCGAGCACGGAATTCTGGGCGAGGAGTTCGGCCGGCACCAGCTCGACGCGGACATCGTCTGGGTGCTCGATCCGATCGACGGCACCGCCCCGTTCATCGCCGGCATTCCGGTGTACGGAACGCTGATCGGCGTGAGCCGGGGCGGCCGGCCGTGGCTCGGGGTCCTCGACTACCCGGCGACCGCGGACCGCTGGGTGGGGGAGAACGGCGTCTTCGCCACGCACAACGGTGTCCCGATCCGCACCAGGACGGGTGGCGGCCTCGGTCGGGCGCTCTGTACCTGCTCCAACCCCGACTTCCTCGCACCGCAGGAGCATTCGGAGTTCGCGCGGGTCCGTGACCGGGTCCGCTACACCCTCTACGGGGCCAGCTCCTATGCCTTCGCGATGCTGGCCAGCGGCCGGACCGACCTCGCGATCGACAGCGGCCTGAAGGCCTACGACGTGTTCGCGCCCGCCGCCGTGATCGGTGGTGCGGGCGGCGTCATGACGCAGTGGTCCGGCGCGCCCCTCGACCTGGACACCGGACCACTCATCCTCGCGGCCGGTGACCCGTTGCTGCACAAGGAAGTCACCATGCTATTGGCCTGACCCGAGCGGGCCGGGCAGCGGGCGGCCGTCGATGACGTTCTTCATCACCAGCGTCGAGGTCAGTTGCTGGATACCCGGCAGCGCCGCCAGGTGGTCGTCCTCAAGCCGCTGGTAGGCGGCGAGGTCGGTGGTGACCACGCCGAGCAGGTAGTCGGGGTTGCCGAACAGCCGTTGTGCCTGGATCACCTCGGGAATCCGTGCGACCGCCTGCTCGAAGCCCAGCAGAGTGACGCGGTCCTCCTGTCGCATGGTCACGAACACCAGCGCGTGGAAGGTCAGTCCGAGCGAGACGGCGTCGATGATCGCCCGGTAACCCTGGATCGCCCGGGTGCGCTCCAGTTCGCGCAGCCTGCGGTGGCACGGCGACACGCTCAGGCCCACCCGGGTCGCGAGTTCGGTGATGGTCAGACGGCCATCTTCCTGTAGTGCCGCAACAATTTTTCGGTCGATGGCGTCCATGAGGAAGATTCTTCTGTTCGGGAGCCTTCCAGGCAAGTATTGGCAAAATTTTCCCCACCGGTTTCGGGTATCGTCATCGTCGCTGCCTCGTCAGATCCGACGCGCAGCCGCATGAAGGGGATTCATGCGACGGTGAACTCAGGGCGGACCGATGTCCGCCTTCTACCATGACACGGCGTCGCGTGTACAACGCGGGAATTCTGGGGTGCACATGAGCAGGTCGTCCGTGTTGCTGATTGGCGCAGACCCGTATGTGCTCAGGGCGTGCCAGCAGCACGACATCGAAGCAGTTGTGCTGGCCAATTCCGGCGCACACGATTCCCGCCGGGTCAAGGTTCCCGAGCACGGCACAATGCTGCGCGTCGACGATATTACCAAGCCGGAGGACTGCCTTTCGGCATTGCACCGCGCGGGCCTTGCCGACCGGAAATTCGACGCGGTGCAGACCACCTGGGAGTTTTCCGTGGTGACCGCCGCGGTGCTGGGGCACGCCCTGGGTATCCGGTCCCTCGATCCGCTCACCGCGTTGCGCTTCCGGGACAAGTCACTCCAGAAGGCGCGGTTGCGTGCTGCCGGTGTCCCGGTGACGCGCTCGGTGGTCGTGGAGGACATTTTCGACGTCAGCGCCGTGCCACTGGATTTCGACCGCGCGGTGCTCAAACCCATCGCGGGCGGGGGTACCACGTCGACCAGCATCGTGCGCGAGCGCAAGGATCTGGAGGACGTCAGCCGCACCAGCCGCGAGGACAAGGCGACCAGCCGCACGTTCCTGCTGGAGGAGTACGTCGAGGGTCAGGAGTGGATGGCCGAGGGGGTCGTGTTCGACGGCGAGGTGCTGTTCTTCGGTCTGGGTGTCTACACCCAGCCCTGCCTCGAAGCGATCACCGGACAGGTGCCGATCTCGTTGCGGCGAATCGATCCGGTCGCGGAAGCCGAGGCATACGAGAGGGCCGGGCAGGTGGTGCGCGATGCCATTGCCGCGCTCGGCCTGCGGGACGGCGTCTTCCACATGGAGCTGTTCCTGGAGAAGGACACCGGGCGCATGGTGTTCAGCGAGTGCGCTGCCCGCCGTGGCGGCGCGCTGACACAGGAGCAGGTGCACGCCAAGTTCAACGTGGACCTCGGCGAAGCCGCCCTGCTCTGCGCCCTCGGCCATCGCCCTGAACTGGAGTTCAAGGTCAATCCGCGCCTGGTCGGCGGCGTCGGCCTGTTCGGCCCGGCCGGGACCGTGATCAGTTATCCGACCGCTGATGAGCTGATCAGTCAGCCGAACGTCGCGTTCGCGCAGATGTACGTGGCACCGGGCTCGGTGCTGGCGTCCAACTTCGCCGCCTCGGCCGACATGCTGGGCGCCCTGCTGCTGGTCACCGACACCGTTGCCGAGTTCGAAACGCGAGTGGGCCAGATTCGCGACTGGTTCTCCGAACGGCTCGTCGTTGCCGAGCCCACACTGACCAGCGGCCAGCGATGGGAGTGGCAGCGCCGAATCGCACCGGAGCGCGAGTACCGCGACTGGCTCTACTCGGGCGAATGAGCGAACTGGCGGACGCGGAACCGGCGGGTGTCCCTGACGCTTTGGCGAACAACGAGAACACACGGCAGGTGACCGGGTCGTCCGGTGGCGGGAGTGATTGGCCGGCCCCGGGCCTTCGGGGTCGCGCCCAGCGGCTACTCGGTGACCTGCTGCCTCCCTCGGGACCGCAACGGGCACTGGTCTGGTCGGTGCTCGCGGTCACCATCGGCGGCGGTGTACTGATGGGCAGCAACACGCTCTACCTGACCAGAATCGTCGGCATGTCGGAGGTCGAGGTCGGCCTCGGACTGACCGTCGGCTCCGCGCTGGGCCTGATCGCCGGCCCCTTCGTGGGCAACATCGCCGACCGGCGGGGAGCCCGCGAGGTGCACATGGCCGCGCTGCTGTGCGGCGCGGTCGCCACGGCGGCTTTCGTGCTGGTGCGGTCTTTCTGGCCGTTGGTGGTGGTAGCGCTGTTGACCGCGCTGGTGGGGGCGGCGGCCACCGCGAGCCGGGGCCCCCTGATCCGGGCACTGGCCGATGGCCGCGTCACCTGGTTCCTGTCCTATCAGCGCGCCGTCACCAACGTGGGCATCATGCTCGGCATCCTGATCGCCACCATCGGCATCCAGCTGGACTCCGGTCCGGTGTACGTGGCGCTCATCCTGCTCAGCGCCGCCACGTTCCTGGTGGCATGTGCGGCCCTGACCAGGCTGCCGCACGTGCCACCGTTGCCGAAGGTCCCGACCCAACGTCGCTGGGCAGCCCTCACCGATCGCTCGTACCTGACGGTCACGGTGCTCAACGGCATGTTCTCGGTACACCTGGTGATCCCGACATTCGCGCTGCCGCTGTGGATCGTGGCCAGCACCTCCGTGCCGCACGCCGCCATCACCGGGGTGTTCCTGGTCAACGGCCTGCTCGTGGTCGCGCTCCAGGTCCGGCTCAGTCGCGGTGTCGTCGACTCGCACTCGGCCGCGCAACGGATGCGGTGGGCGGGGGGAACACTGCTGCTGGCGACGGCGCTGCTCGGGTTCACCGGGCGGCTACCGGCCTGGCCGGCGCTGGGCGTGCTGCTGGTAGGCGTGGCGATCTACACCTTCGCCGAGCTCTGGCACGCGGCTGCCTCCTTCGAGCTCGCGTTCGGCCTCGCCATGCCGCAGGCGCAGGGCCAGTACCTCGGCGTCTTCGGCCTCGGGCAGGGCGCCGCGAACGCCGCGGGTCCGGCAGTTCTGGCCGCGACATGTCTGAAACAGGGCCTGCCGGGATGGTTGGAGGTCGGCGGTGCCCTGATGGTCCTTGGCCTGCTGGCTCCGCCCGTGGTGCGGTGGGCCCAGAGTCACCGCCGCACGCCGTACCAGCCGTCGTGAGGCGGTGGCACGGACGAGTAGCCCGACCGGCCGAATACTTCCACCGCGAACCATCCGATCCGCTCGACGGCGGACGCGACAGGTACCGAGACGGTATTGGCCGGTACCGGTCGGGAAGCAACGGAGCACCGCTGGATTGTTCATTCCGACTATATGACCGACGGCCGATCGGCTCTCACTCTCGCGTCGGCGAAGCCGTAAAAACAGACGCAAACCGCCGTTCTCATGCTAAAGTTTATGCTGCATTCAGTGTGCTGAACTCACGGTGCCGCACCGGAAGGTGTGAATCATGCAATCGCGCGAATTTCACGCAGAGATCAGTATCCGCACCGGTGTCGTCCGCCGGTCGACGGGGGTTGCCAGACAGTGGAACAAGGCCTGCGATGCGCTGGGAGGCATCGACCGAGATCGGAAGAGCGTCGTGTA
>CAJCJE010000810.1 GCA_903970565.1 Candidatus Melainabacteria bacterium
AGTTCGAGGTCGTCGTCGGAGACGGTGTGCACCCCCGGCGTCAGCGGGAATCCGGTGCGCAGGATGCCCGGCGCGGCCTCGACACCCGCCTTGACCTCGGCGAGCTGCGCCTGCGGCACCGTCACGTTCATCTCCGACAGCAGGATCTCGCCGGTCGCGGAGTTCTCCACCCGGTCGAGCAGTTCGCGCAGAATCCGGAACGAGCTGGGCACCACGCCGCTGGCGATCCCGGAGTGCTGGCCGCCTTCGAGGACCTTCGCGGTCACGTGCGCCTGGGCCAGGCCGCGCAGCGAGGTGGTCAGCCAGATCCGGTCGTAGTCGTTGGCGCCGGAGTCCAGGCACACCACCAGCGACACCGCGCCCAGCCGGGGCCGCAGGTGCTCCAGGTAGGCGGGCAGGTCGGGGCTGCCGGACTCCTCGCCGGTCTCCAGCAGCACCACGCACCGGGCGTGCGCGCCGCCACCGGCACGGACCGCCTCGATCGCGGTCAGCGCCGCATAGGGCGCGTAGCCGTCATCGGCCGCGCCGCGTCCGTAGAGTCTGCCCTCGCGCACCACCGGGGTCCACGGCCCGAGGCCCTCGGCCCAGCCGCCGACCGGGGGCTGCTTGTCCAGGTGGCCGTAGAGCAGCGCGGTCCCGCTGCTCGCGTCCGCCGCGCTGGCGGCGATGTCGATCAGCAGCACCGGCGAGGCGTTCTCCAGCCGGAGGACTTCAACCGTGGTGTCCGGCAGGCCCTGGCCCAGCACCCAGGTCCGGACGTGCTCGATGACCCGGTCAAGGTGCCCGCTGGCCGCCCAGTCCGGGTCGAAGCCCTCGGACACCGCGGGAATCGCGACGAGATCGGACAAGCTGGACAGCACGGGGCCGTCCCAGGCGTCGCGGACGGTCTTGCGCACGGTGGCGGCATCGAGGGAACCCATGCCCCGATCCTGCCATCGGTGCCGGATGGTCGGGCGAGGACGGGAGGAAACTCGGCACGGCAGCACCCCGTCGACCGAGAATATGACGAAGGTCACTTGGGCTGGGCCGAACGGGTGTCGCCCGTTCGGGTAGCCGTCGGACCAGCCAGGACGGGTCGCCAGTAGGCCGACCGACCATTGGCCTTCCAACCATTTTCGCTGATCAGCGCCTGTTTTTTTGTAACCGATCAGGGGTCGGGACTCACCGGAATCCGGCCGCTCGTGTCAGGATGGGGAGGTGAACCGTCAGTGTTGACGGTCACCGTGCGCTCCCAAACCCGGGCAACGGCGGTGGCTTTCAGCATGGTCGAAGCCGCAACGCCACAAGCGTCGTGTTCGACCTCGTCCGAGTAGGAGAGACGCGCATGTCGTCCCCAGAGCGCTGGACCGCGGCCCGGCCGGACAGCCCCGCTGCCACGGCCGCCACGCCCACGGCAGAACAGGTGATAGCCGGTTTGCGAGCGACCAGCGAAGGCGGTGCCGACCTGGTGCAGTTGCTCACCCCGGAGGGTGAGCGGGTGACGCACCCGGACTTCGACATCGACATCGAGCCCGCGCAACTGCGTGCGCTGTACCGGGACATGGTCCTGGTGCGCAGGGTGGACCGGGAGTCCAACGCCCTGCAACGAAAGGGCGAGCTGGCCCTCTGGGTTCCGCTGCTGGGTCAGGAGGCCGCCCAGGTGGGCGCCGGCCGCGCCATGCGGCCTCAGGACATGGCCTTCCCCAGTTACCGCGAGCACGGGGTGGCCTGGTGCCGGGGCATCGACCCGACCGACCTGCTCGGCATCTTCCGTGGCACCGACCACGGCAGCTGGGACCCGATCGAGAAGCGCTTCGGCCTCTACACCATCGTGATCGGCAACCAGGTGCTCAACGCCGCCGGCTACGCGATGGGCCAGCGCTTCGACGGCAAGGTCGGCAACTCCGACGCCGAGGGGAACCCGGCCGCCGACGACGAGGCCACCATGTGCTTCTTCGGCGACGGCGCCACCAGCCAGGGCGACGTGCACGAGGGCTTCGTCTGGGCCGCCGTCTACGACGCGCCGCTGGTCTTCTTCTGCCAGAACAACCAGTGGGCGATCTCCGAGCCAACCGAACGCCAGAGCAGGCTGCCGCTCTACCAGCGCGCCCGTGGCTACGGCTTCCCCGGTGTCCGGGTGGACGGCAACGACGTGCTCGCCTGCCTCGCGGTCTCCCGGTGGGCGCTGAAGGAGTGCCGGCGCGGCAACGGACCGGTCCTCATCGAGGCGTTCACCTACCGGATGGACGCGCACACCACCACCGACGACCCGACCCGCTACCGCCTCTCCGACGAGGTCGAGGAGTGGAAGCTCAAGGACCCGATCGAGCGCGTCCGCGCCTACCTCGCCCGCAACGGCCTGGCCGACGCCGCGTTCTTCGAACAGATCCAGGAGGAGTCCGACCAGTTGGCGGTGCGGTTGCGCGAATTCTGCGTCAACATCCCCGACCCGCCCCCGGACCGCATCTTCGCCAACGTCTACGCCGAGGCCAACCCGGTGCTGGAGCGTCAGCGCGAGGACATGCTCGGCTACCTCGCCGGCTTCGGCGGTGAGCACTGATGGCCGCGCCCACCCTCGACTCCTCGGCGAAACCGCAGCAGATCACTATGGCCAAGGCCATCAACGCCGGTCTGCGCGCGGCGATGGACGCCGATCCCAAGGTGCTCGTCATGGGTGAGGACGTCGGCAAGCTCGGCGGCGTCTTCCGGATCACCGACGGCCTCCAGAAGGACTTCGGCGAGCATCGCGTACTGGACACCCCGCTGGCCGAGTCCGGCATCATCGGCACCGCCATCGGCCTGGCCATTCGCGGCTATCGGCCGGTCTGCGAGATCCAGTTCGACGGCTTCATCTTCCCCGCGTTCGACCAGATCGTCAGCCAGCTGGCCAAGCTGCACTACCGCAGCCAGGGCAAGCTGAAGATGCCGATCGTGGTCCGGGTGCCCTTCGGCGGCGGCATCGGCTCGGTCGAGCATCACTCCGAATCGCCGGAGTCCTACTTCGCGCACACCGCCGGCCTGCGGGTGGTCTCCTGCTCCAACCCGGTCGACGCCTACTGGATGATCCAGCAGGCCATCGACTCCGACGACCCGGTGCTCTTCTTCGAACCGAAGCGGCAGTACTACTCCAGCAAGGCCGAACTGGACACCTCGATCACCCCGCAGCCGCTGCACACCTCCCGCGTGCTGCGTTCCGGCGCGCACGCCACCCTCGCCTCCTACGGTCCCTCGGTGAAGGTGTGCCTGGACTCGGCGGCGGCCGCGGCGCAGGACGGTATCGACCTGGAGGTCATCGACCTGCGCAGCCTCTCCCCGCTGGACCTCGACCCGGTGTACGCCTCCGTGCGCCGCACCGGTCACCTGGTACTGGTCAGCGAATCCCCCGGCGAGGCATCGCTGAACTCGGAGATCGTCAGCCGGGTCAGCCAGGAGTGCTTCTACTCCCTTCAGGCGCCGGTGTTGCGCGTCAACGGTTTCGACACCCCGTATCCACCATCGAAGCTGGAAGAGGACTTCCTGCCCGATCTGGACCGGGTGTTGCACACCGTCGACCGCTCGCTGGCCTGGTAGGGGGATTCCCGATGCCTCAGTTCAAGAAATTCCTGCTGCCCGACACCGCCGAGGGGCTCACCGAGGCGGAAATCCTGTCCTGGCACGTGAAACCGGGCCAGGACGTCGAGGTCAACACGATCCTGGTGGAGATCGAAACCGCCAAGGCCGCCGTCGAACTGCCCAGTCCGTTCGAGGGCCGGGTCACCGAACTGCTTGTCGAGGTCGGCCAGACCGTCGACGTCGGTGCCCCGATCATCGTCATCGACGTCGACCCGAACGGTGCCCCCGCCCCGGCGGCGGACCCTGCAACGTCCACTTCGAACTCCTCGGATGCCGCGAACGGCGCGGTGCCCAACCTGGTCGGCTACGGCCCCAAGGGTGCCCCGGCCCAACGCCGCCGCCCCCGCACGGCCGCCGCCCCGGCTCCGGTCACGGCCGCCCCCGCTCCGGTGGCTGCTGCTCCCGTTGCCGCGCCCGCTCCCGTTGCCGCGCCGGCACCGGTGCTCGCGCCCGCGCCGGTTGCCCTGGCTCCGGCCGGCACCACCGGTCTGGTCCCGCTCACCAAGCCGCCGATCCGCAAGCTCGCCCGCGAACTCGGCGTCGACCTCGCCGCGCTCACCGGTTCCGGCCCGGCCGGCGTGATCACCAGGGACGACGTGCAACGCGCCGCCGAAGCCGCCCCCACTCCCGGCCTCGGCCTCGCCGAGCCGGCAGCACCGGTACCGGCCCCGGCCTACGACCCGGCGACGCGGGAACGGCGGGTGCCGATTCGCGGCGTGCGCAAGGCAACCGCCGCCGCGATGGTGGCCAGCGCCTTCACCGCGCCGCACGTCACCGAGTTCCTCACCATCGACGTCACGCCGATGATGGAGTTCCGGGCCAAACTCAAGGTGACCCCGGCCTTCCGGGACGTCAAGCTCACCCCGCTGGTGTTCGCCGCCAAGGCCGTCTGCCTTGCCGTGCAACGCACTCCGGACGTGAACGCGACCTGGGACGAGGCGGCCGGCGAGATCGTCTACAAGTCCTACGTGCACCTCGGCATCGCCGCGGCCACCCCGCGCGGCCTGGTCGTACCCAAGATCCGCGACGCCGGGCAACTGTCCCTGCACGACCTCGCCGCCGCGATGGACTCCCTGGCCACCACGGCGCGGGAGGGCCGGACCACCCCGGCCGACATGGTCAACGGCACCATCACCATCAGCAATGTCGGCGTGTTCGGCGTGGACACCGGTACCCCGATCATCAATCCCGGCGAGTCCGCGATTCTCGCCTTCGGCGCGATCCGGGACATGCCCTGGGTGGTGGAGGGCCAGATCGTGCCGCGCAAGGTCTGCCAGCTCTCGCTGAGCTTCGACCACCGGGTGGTCGACGGCCAACAGGGTTCACGGTTCCTGGCCGACGTCGGTGCCCTCCTGGCCGACCCGGCCACCGCGATCACCTACTGACCCACCAACGCGGCGAGACCCGGGCTGCGGTCCGGGTCTCGCCGACGTTATCGGCTGCGCGGCTTCGGGATGTCGAACATGCCGCTGAGCTTGATGGCGTAGCGGATGTCGCCCTTGAACTTCAACCGGCGCGCGGCGACCAGCCGGGGGAAGCCGACGCAGCCGGCGACCAGGTGCAGGAAGTCCGCGATGGACAGCGTCAGGGTGACCTTCGGGTCGCGGTCGATGTCGGTGCCGCTGACGCAGTCGCCGCCCTCGAAAACGGTCTGGAACCGCTGGTAGTCGATGTCGGCGCCGCAGGCGATCCGCCAGCGCACCACGCCGTTGCCGCTGGCCAGCCGGTCCGCGCGCAGATGCTGCGACATTCGGCGGAACACCTCGGTGAGCACCATTTCCCGCGCCTTCGGCGAACTGGCGACCTCGGCGATCTGCTCGTCGGAGGCGCGCGCGATCAACGTGACCAGGGTGATGGTGTCCACCCCGTCCAACGCGATCCCGGTGTCCGCCCTGGCCAGCAGATCCAGGGTCTCGATGAGCTGGGCAAGGCCACGCGGTCCCATTTTCCGCGGGTCGAGGGCCCGCGCGATCATCTCGATGTCGATGGTTGGTCCCCCGCCTCCTCGCAGCGCTGCGCGAAGGTCAGCCTACGAGGCCTTCGGCAGATCGAAAAGGCTGGTGAGGCCGGCGGCGAAGGCCAGATCGCCCTTGATTTTCATTTTGCCGGTCATGAACAGCACCGGGCCGGAGGCGTTGTTGGTGATCAGTTTCAGGAATTCCGCCGGCTGGATCGTGATCGTCACCCGAGGATCTCGGGTCGGCTCGGTGTTGACCGTGCAGGTGCCGTTGTCGATGACCGTCTCGTACCGGTCGTAGCCGCCGCTGCCGCTCCCCCCGGCCAGCCGCCAGTGCACCACGGCCCTGGTCGAGGCGGCGCGGTCGGCGCGAAGGTGCTCGCTCATCCGCCGGAAGACCTCGCCGAGGATGCGGGCCCGCAGTTCCGGCCGCACCATGATGCCCTCAACCTGCGAACTCGATGCCCTGGCGATGATCCTGGCGAAGGTCGGGGCGCGCATCCGGCTCAGGCTGAGGTCCGCGCCGCCCTCGGCCAGCCGGTTGAGCACCGACAGCAGCCGGATGAACTGGTCCTTACCGAGCTTGCGCGGATCGATCGCCGCGCCGATCACGTCGATGTCGAGGTCCGGCACGGTGTCGTGAGCCGGATCGATCCCCTCCAGAAGCTCGGCGAGCTGGGCCGGCTTCAGCTGGCCGATGGTCTCGGCGGTCAACGGCAGGTCCACCGGCTTCGGTCGTCGCGAACTCCCCCGTGGGCCGGTATTCGCCCCCGCGACCCCGGCGTCCGTCCCTGAACCTGCCATCGTCCTACCCCTCCGACTTACCTACTCTGGAGTAAGGCTACGTGCCAGTAGGTACAGCGGCAAGCCGAACCGCTAGGCTGACCGGAGTCCAGGCGAAGGGGTGATCATGGCATCGCCGACATCACTGCCGTCCTCGCCGCCTGCTGGATCGGCGGCCGGCGCGAACATCGAGCCGTCGGACAAACCGGGCCGGGCGAAGCGGCTGCCGAGGGAAGTGCGGGAGCGGCAGATCCTGGACGCCGCGGTCACCGTGTTCTCCCAGCACGGCTATCACGGTGCCTCGATGGACGAGGTTTCCGAGGTCGCCGGCATCTCCAAGCCGATGATCTACGCCTATCTCGGCTCCAAGGAGGACCTGTTCTCCGCGTGCATCCACCGCGAGGCCACCTGCCTGCTGGAGGCGATCGTCGCCGGCATCCACCCAGGACAGCCCGCCGACGTGCAGCTCTGGCACGGGCTGCGGTCGTTCTTCGGCTTCGTCGGCGAGCACCGGGAGAGTTGGCGGGTGCTGCACCGGCAGTCGCTGGCCCAGGGTGGACCCTTCACCGAGGAACTGATGTCCATGCGGCAGCGGGCCATCACCCTGGTCGCGGCCGTGCTGGTGCGGACCGGCAACGACGAGGGCGTCGGCCATGCCGCGTCCCGCTCCGGCGAAGCCCTGGCCGCCGCGCTGGTCGGCGCGGGTGAGTCACTGGCCGACTGGTGGCTGGACCATCCGCAGGAGAGCGCCGACCTGATCGCGGTGCGGCTGATGAACCTGGTCTGGATGGGCTTCGGTGACCTGGTCGAGGACCGCGTCTGGAAACCACCGGCCGAGCCGGCCGAGCCGGCTGCTCAGCCCTGACCGGCCCGCGCCTCAGCCGGCGCTGATCGTGCCCTCGACATGGGGGACCTCCGTCTTGCCGGCGCCGCGCGACGCACCGCGCAGCGCGAACCGGAAACCGGACCCGGCCGACTCGCTGTAGAGGGAGACCGTGGCCGGCAACAGGATCGGCCGCTTGAACCGCACGTCGATCGTGTAGGCCGGGGGTAGCCGTCCCTCGAAGAAGGCAAGACACCGCGCCGTGGACCACATGCCGTGCGCGATCGCCCGCTTGAACCCGAACAGCCGCGCGGTCAACGGATACAGGTGGATCGGGTTGTGGTCCCCGGAGACCTCGGCATACCGCCGTCCGGTGTCCCCGCCCAACCGCCACCGCGCCGCCGGCGCGCCACCGAGCGTGTCGGCGCTCCCGGCCCCGCGTTCGGCCGCGGCCCCGCGTTCGGACGGACCGGAGGAGCCGCCGCGCCGCAGGTAGGTACTCACATCGGTCCAGACCACCTCGCCGTCGGCGAGCGCCTGGCTGACCATGTCGAACTGGGTGCCCCGCTCGTGCGGGCGCAGACCCTCGGCGTGTATCCGCAACACCAGCCGCTCCTCGGCGCCGATCGGCCGGGTCTGGCTGATCCGGTTCGCCAGATGCACCAGCCCGATCATCGGGAACGGGAAGGCCGGATCGGTCATCAGCTTGGCCTGCAACGGAAAAGCCAGGATATGCGGGAAGGTGCTCGGCAGCTGGTCGGTCAACCGGAACCCGCAGACCTGGTCGTAGGCGGCCAGCTGCTCCCGGTCGATCCGCACCCCGGTCTGTACGTAGCGCGTGTCCGGCAGTTCGTGCCCGGACCGGCCGAACCCCGGCAGCGCCCCGAGCGCGGCCCGGCCGAACAGACCGGTCAGATTCGGCGTCGAGTCGAGTTCGACGATCGAGCCAGGTTTAGTGGTCACGGCAGTCTCCTCAGGCACCGAGCAGGCTCTGCCCGCAGACTCGGACGATGTTGCCGTTCACCCCGGCGGAGGCCGGACTGGCATACCAGGCAATGGTTTCCGCGACGTCGACCGGCAGACCGCCCTGCGACATGCTGTTCATCCGCCGTCCGGCCTCCCGGATGAACAGCGGCACCGCGGCCGTCATCTGGGTCTCGATGAAGCCGGGCGCGACCGCGTTGATCGTGCCGGAGCGCTCGGCCAGTTTCGGCGCGTAGGCGTTGACCATGCCGATCACCCCCGCCTTGGACGTCCCGTAGTTGGTCTGCCCGACATTGCCGGCGATCCCGGCGATCGAGGACACCCCGATGATCCGGCCGTTGGCGCGCAACGTCTTCTCGGCCAGCAGCGCGTCGTTGATCCGCAGTTGGCTGGCGAGGTTGACCGACAGCACCGAGTCCCACCGGGCCGCGTCCATCTTGGCCAGTGTCTTGTCCCTGGTGATGCCCGCGTTGTGCACCACGATGTCGAGACCGTCGTGCCGGGTGCCGAAGTACTCGACCAGCTTGCCGGGCGCCTGCGCGCTGGTGATGTCCAGTTGCAGCGCGGCACCGTGCACCTCGTTGGCGATCGCGGACAGGTCCGCGCCCTGGCCGGGCACGTCGAGGCAGACCACGTGCGCGCCGTCGCGGCGCAGCACCCGCGCGATGGCCGCGCCGATCCCTCGGGAGGCCCCGGTCACCAGCGCGACCTTGCCGGCCAGCGGATGCTCCCAGTCCTGGGGCGTCACCAACTCGCCCGTCGGCACGCCGATCCGCACCACCTGGGCGTCCACGTAGGCCGACTTCGCCGAGGCGAGGAAGCGCAGCGTCGAGGAGATCGCCCCCTCCGCGCCGGGAGCCACGTAGACCAGTTGCGCGGTCGCGCCGCGTTTGAGTTCCTTGCCCACCGAGCGGGTGAATCCCTCCAGCGCCCGCTGGGCGATCCGCTCCGCCGCGTCCGTGATCCCCTCCGGCGGCGTGCCGAACACCAGCACCCGGCCGCCGGCCCGCACCCGGCGGATCACGGGGTGGAAGAAGGCGTGCAGTTCACGCAGGTGATCGGGCCCGGTGATCCCGGTCGCGTCGAAGACCAGCGCGCCGTAGCGCTCGCCGTCCTCCCCGACCGACTTCGCCAGCTCCGCGTCGGCCTCGGTCAGCGTCTGGGTGATCGACTCACCCAGCCGGCCACCGGGAGCGCCGCCGAGCAGGGCCGCTCCGGTCAGCAACGACTGGCCGGGTTCGTAGCGGCGTAGTGCGATGGGATCGGGCAGGCCCAGCCGGCTCACCACCAGCCTGCCGACGGCCGAGGTCGCGAACTGCTGGTACCGATCCGAAGTCATGGTGACCGCCCTGTCTCGACAGGCCCACGAGCCTACTGGCTAGTAAGCCTACTCGTGGGTAGGTTATTGTGAATATCATAAAGCACAGTCGGTGTGCATATCGGTGGGAGGACACGGATGGCCTCGAACGCCCCAGGTCTGCGACGGGTCGCCGTACTCGGCGGGAACCGCATTCCCTTCGCCCGGTCCAACGGCCCCTATGCCACCGCCTCCAACCAGGACATGTTCACCGCCGCGCTGGACGGCCTGGTCAGCCGGTTCGGCCTCCAGGGCGAGCGGCTCGGTGAGGTCACCGGCGGCGCGGTGCTCAAGCACAGCAGCGACTTCAACCTGATCCGCGAATGCGTCCTGGGCAGCCAGCTCTCCGCCGACACCCCCGGCCTGGACGTGCAGCAGGCCTGCGGCACCGGCCTCGCCGCGATCATCGGCACCGCGAACAAGATCGCGCTCGGCCAGATCGAGGCCGGCATCGCCGGCGGCGTCGACACCGCCAGCGACGCGCCGATCGGCGTCAACGAGGACCTGCGGGAGATCCTGCTGCGGCTCAACCGCACCAAGGACGTCGCGGGCCGGCTGCGCCTGCTCGCCAGGTTGCGCCCCGGCCAATTGGTGCCGAACATCCCGCGCAACGCCGAACCGCGCACCGGCCTGTCCATGGGCGACCATGCCGCGATCACCGCGAAGAAATGGGGCATCGGCCGCGAGGAGCAGGACGAACTTGCCGCTGCCAGCCATCAGAAGCTCGCCGCCGCCTACCAGCGCGGCTTCTTCGACGACCTGATCACCCCGTTCCAGGGCCTCTCGCGCGACCAGAACCTCCGGCCGGACTCCAACGCCGAGAAGCTCGCCAGGCTCAAGCCGGCCTTTGGCGGCCAGGACGGCACGA
>CAJCJE010000811.1 GCA_903970565.1 Candidatus Melainabacteria bacterium
CCGCCGAAGGTGGCGGTGTCCCTGGTCCAGGCCCTGGCCTGCTCGCTGAGGGTGATGCCGAGGCCGGGCCGGTCGGACAGGTGCATCCGGCCGTCGCGGATCTCCAGCCGCTCGTTGAACAGCGGCTCCAGCCACTCGAAGTGCTCCACCCACGGCTCGTGCGGATAACTCGCGGCCAGGTGCAGGTGGATTTCCATCGCGAAGTGCGGGGCCAGGTGCAGGTGGTGGTGGCCGGCCAGGGCGAGCAGGGTGAGGAACTGGGTGATGCCGCCGATCCGTGGCGCGTCCGGCTGGAGGATGTCCACCGCGTTGTGCCGGATCAACTCCCAGTGCTCGGCGACGCTGGTCAGCATCTCGCCGCTGGCGATCGGGGTGTCCAGAGTGGCGGCCAGGGCCGCGTGCCCGACGGCGTCGTAGGCGTCCAGCGGTTCCTCGATCCAGGCCAGGTCGAACTCCTCCAGTGCCCGGCCCATGCGCTGCGCGCTGGGCCGGTCCCACTGCTGGTTGGCGTCGACCATCAACGGGATCTCGTCGCCAAGGTGTTCGCGGACCGCGCGAACCCTGGCCAGGTCGACCCGGTGGTCCGGCTGGCCGACCTTGATCTTGATCCCGCCGATGCCCCGTTCCCGGGTCGCGGTCGCGTTGTCCAGTACCTGTTCGATCGGGGTGTGCAGGAAACCGCCGGAGGTGTTGTAGCAGCGCACCGAATCCCGGTGCGCGCCAAGGAGTTTGGCCAGTGGTAGACCGGCTCGCCTGGCCTTGAGGTCCCACAGCGCGATGTCGAAGGCGGCAATCGCCTGGGTGGCGAGGCCACTGCGGCCGACCGAGGCACCGGCCCAGGTCAGGCTGGTCCAGATCTTGCCGATATCACTGGGGTCCGCGCCGATCAGTACCGGCGCGACCTCGCGGGCGTGCGCGAACTGGCCGGGGCCACCGGCCCGTTTCGAGTAGCTGAAGCCGATGCCCCGGTGGCCGCCCTCGGTGCCGATCTCGGCGAACAACAGCGCGACCTCGGTCATCGGCCGCTGCCGGCCGGTGAGCACCTTCGCATCGCTGATCGGCGCGCCAACGGCAGACAGACCGAGGACAGCCGGACCGAGGTGATGCGGTCGATGGTCGCGGCGCCGGGCTGGGCGGCGGCGAGAACGGCAGGCGGCACCGTGGATGTGGACATCCGTACTCCTCAAGGACGAACTCAGGTGGTGCGCGCCGTGTTCCAGCATAGAAGGCGGCCGACCTGCCTCGGGCCCGGATGCGGCCGAGGTCACCGTGACGTGCGTTGACGGCCACCATCGGTTCACCGAGGCGGCCTTGTGCCGCAGCGCCACATGGTGTGTGCTCTCGGTGGTTCCCGATCTCCGGTGAGGTGGTTATGGCTGAGTTCTCCAGGCGACGGTTGCTCGGTTCGGCGTTGGGTGTCGGCGGTGCCGTTGCCGCGGCATCCCTGCTGCCACCGAATCTCCAGCGGGCGATGGCCGACACCGCGCGGCATCCCGGTTCGCTCGATAAGATCGAGCACGTCGTCATCATGATGCAGGAGAACCGGTCCTTCGATCACTACTTCGGCACCATGCCGGGTGTTCGCGGGTTCAATGATCCGAACGCGACCACCATCTCCACCGGACGGTCGATCTTCTACCAGCCGGACCCGGACAATCCCGACGGCTACCTGCTGCCCTTCCATCTGGACACCAAGACCACCAGTTCGCAGGCGATTCCCTCGACCAGCCATGCCTGGGCGACGCAGCACAACGCCTGGAACGGCGGAAAGATGGACAACTGGGTGCCCGCGCACCGCGCTGCCGACGGCAACGTGAAGGGCCCCTACACGATGAGCTACTACGAGCGGGCCGACATCCCGTTCCAGTTCGCGCTCGCCGAGGCGTTCACCATCTGCGACAACTACCACGCCTCGCTGCTCGGTCCGACCTGGCCCAACCGGCTCTACCACTGGACCGGGATGATCGATCCGAGCGGTCAGTACGGCGGCCCGGTGACCAGCAACGTCATCCCGTCGGCCTTCCGCTGGACGACCTACCCGGAGCGGCTGACCAAGGCCGGTGTCTCCTGGCACGTCTACCAGGAGGAGGACAACTACGGCTGCAACCCGCTGGAGTTCTTCCAGGCCTACCAGGACGCCAAGCCCGGCGACCCGCTCTACGAGCACGGCCTGACCATCGGGCCGACCAACCAGTTCGCCCAGGACGTCCTGCACGACCGGCTGCCCAGGGTGTCCTGGATCATCCCGACCGCGCCGCAGTGCGAACACCCGGACTACACCCCGGCCTCCGGCGCCGACTTCGTCGCCGAGCAACTCGACGCGCTGGCCGCGAACCCCGAAGTCTGGCGCAAAACCGTCTTCATCCTCAACTACGACGAGAACGACGGCCTGTTCGACCACGTCATCCCGCCGACGCCGCCGGCCGGCACCCCGGACGAGTTCGTCGACGGGCTGCCGATCGGCGCCGGTATCCGGGTGCCGTGCATCATCGTCTCGCCGTGGACGGCCGGTGGCTGGGTTTCCAGTCAGCCTTTCGATCACACGTCGGTGCTTCAGTTCCTCGAGAAGTTCACGGGCGTTCTGGAACCCAATATTACGGACTGGCGCAGAAAGACTTTCGGCGACATC
>CAJCJE010000812.1 GCA_903970565.1 Candidatus Melainabacteria bacterium
CGCCCGGCGGCGCTTCCGAGGATACCCGCAGCGTCGGCACCGTCGGTCCGCACCGACACCGATGCGAAGCCTGCCGTCCGACCAGAGCGGCGTCATCGACGGTCGATCTGACCCAGCTGCTCGCGGCACCGACCGCCACACCGGAGCATCGCAGCGTGCTGGCCCAGGCCGCCGAACTGGCCACGGTCGCCAGCTGGCCGCCCCCGGTGATTGATGCCTTGCTGACCGCGCTCAACCAGCTGCTCGACGACCGCGAGGACGGGCAACGTGTGCTGCTCAGCGATGTGCACGCCGCCGTGCGTGTGTGGACACGCCGAAGGCTGGTCACGACGGTATTGGACGAGCACGACCTACTCCATGACGACACCGAGCCCACCATGCGTGCGTGGGTTCAGCGTAAGAGCGCCGAGCTGCCTGACGGATTCCGCGAGGAGATCCGGGCCTGGCTGCTCGAACTGCACGCCGGGAGCGAGCGAGTCAAGCCGCGCTCGCGCAGCACGCTCTACGCGTATTTCGGACGGGTCCGGCCGCATCTGCTCAGCTGGTCGAGTCGATACCGCACGCTGCGCGAGGTCACCGAGCAGGACGTAGCCGAGGTGCTCGATTCATTGCAGGGGCATGACCGGCAGGGTGCGTTTACCTCGCTCCGATCGCTGTTCGGGTTCGCCCACCGTCACCGGCTGATCTTCGCCGACCCCACCCGTCGGTTACATGTCGGTGCGGCGCCCAAGCGGACGGTGATGCCGATGACCGATGACGAAATAGCGATCGTCAAACGCGCCGCCGTCACGGTCGTGCAGCGGCTGATCGTCGCGTTGGTCGCGATCTACGCCGCTCGCTCGACTGCTATCCGTCTGCTCACGATTGACGATCTCGACCTGTCCCGCCGTCGCATCCGCATCGCCGGATCGGTCCAACCAATGCCCGAGCTGGTGCATCGTTTGCTACGGGAGTGGCTGACCGAGCGACAACGGATCTGGCCGCACACTCCCAACCGTCATGTGCTTCTGTCCCAGGTGTCTGCGGCCGGCGTCGAGCCGGTCAGCGACTACTACTTGCCTTGGCACCTGTCCATGCAGAACGTCCATTTGGAACACCTTCGTGCGGACCGCATCCTCCACGAGGCCATCGCGGTTAACGCGGATCCGTTGCACTTGGTCGCGGCGTTCAACCTGTCCATGCAGGCCGCGATCGACTACTCGGAGATCGCGAGAAACCTCGTCGCTGGTCCGGTTGAGGACGCATCGCAGCGCGCTGAACCCTGAGCCCGGACAACATCCGGCCCCGTCTGGGCTTGCGTTGCGCAACGCGGTTTAATGCGAACCTGACGCGATACGCGGCGTAGCGGCCAGAAGCTCGTTGGGTTCCCGCTGACGAACCTTCACCCACGCTGAACACGTCCGGGAACGGGCAGCAAGTTAGAAAACCGGACACCTGATCCCGGAAACCCGCCTACCTGCGGGTTGTACGGTGCGTGATCGTGATTCGTCACGTAACGTCGTAGCAAACGCGGGCGGCTGACGTGCCCGCCGGACGCTTCGGGGGGAGCGCGTCATGACAGGTCATCCGGCAAAACGGCAACGGCGAGTCGAGGGCGGCTCGCCGAGGCGCATCAACGTTCGCACCACCGTGGAGACCCACGCCGCGCTCGTCGCGGAGGCGATGGTCGCCGGGTTGTCGCTGCCTCGGTATCTCATCGAGTCGGCGTTGCACGGGCCGCTGCCCGGGTGGAGTCTGCGCGATCAGCGATGGTGGGTCGAACGCCTGGACGTCGCCGAGACCCGACTGATCCGGATCGGGACCAACCTCAACCAGATGACGGCGGTGGCCAACGCGACCGGCGAGCTGAACCCGGCGCTCACGCACGCGGTGACCTACCTGGACGAGACACTCGATCAACTCAGAGCGGTGTTGGAAGCCCTCGACCCGTCGGACCGGTCGCGGCAGCGGTAGCCGTGATCGCGAAGGCTCCCGAAAACGGCAAGCGCGGCCATGACACGTACGGCTTGCTGGGTTACTTGTTCGGGCCCGGTCGGGCGAACGAGCATGTCGATCCGCATCTGGTTGCCGCGTGGGATCCGGAGTGGCTGGCCGGCGGAGCGTTTGCCGCAGTGCAGCGCGGCTGGCTCAGTCGGTTGGGGCGTGAAATCGATGCGGCGATGGAGGGGCACGAGGTTCAGTTGCCCGGCGGCCACGTTTATCACGTGGTGCTCTCGCTGCCCGAGCAGGACGGCGCGTTGGGCGATGCTCGGTGGCGGGATTTGGTCGATGAGGCGATTGGGCGGATGGGGTTCGGCCCGGACGATGAGGGGCGTGGCGGCTGTCGGTGGGTCGCGGTCCACCACGGCCCGAGCATCGCGGGGAACGACCACGTGCATGTGGTGGTGAACCTGGTGCGCGGGGACGGGCGGGTCGCCGACACCTATCGTGACTGGCCTCGGTGGCGGGCGTGGTGTCTGGATGTCGAAGCCCGGCTCGGCTTGACCCCGACGTCGCCGGCCAACAAGACCGCGCCGTTGCGGCCGACGCGCGCGGAGGCGGAGAAGGCGACCCGGATGGGTCGCGAGCAGACCAGCCGTGAGTACCTTCGCAAGATTGTCCGAACGGCCGGGGCGAGCGCCACTTCCGCCGCGGAGTTCATCGACCTGGTGCGACAGGCCAACATCCGCATCGAGTCCCGATGGGCTGCGGATGGCAGCCTCGCCGGTTACCGGGTCGCCGTGCCGATCGATCGCAGCACGTCGTCGGCCGACGGGCTGGTGTGGTTCGGCGGCGCCCGCCTGGCACGGGACTTGTCCGCGCCGAAGTTGGCGGCGCGATGGGCCAGTGCGCCCGGTCCGTGGCCGCCATTGCCCCGCGACGAGCGGGACCGTAGTTCCACAGTCGGCCGGGCCGAACGGAAAGCGGCCGTCGAGGACGCCACCGACGTGCTGACCGCCGCCCGCTCGACGCTCGTCACCCTCGCCTCCGACAGCGACACAGATCCGACTGGCCGGGGCGATCAACTCCTTGAGGCTGACCATGCGGAGAGCATCGCGAACGCGACCCTGGACATGCTGGTCGTGACCGCCCGCGCCGTCGAAGACGATGAACGTGGCTCGCTCACGGCGGCCGTGACTGCCTACGAGCGCGTTGCTGTCATACCGCATCGGGTCCAGCCGAGCATCTGGGCGCCGATCGCCGTGGAGTTGCGGACAGCATCCCGGCGGCTGGCCCGCGCGGGGGTCCTGTCGCGTCGCGGCCCCAGTGGTGTCGCGGTCTCGGCGCTCATTCTCGCGTTGGCCGCGTTGGTGGCCGAGATCGCTGCCTGGCGCGAACAAGCTGGGCACCACCAGCAGGGCGCGGCTGCCCAACTAGCAACAGCCCGACTGCGCGAGTACGGCGCCGCGCACCCGGCACCAGCCCGACCGGTACATGCCGCTCCCACGTTGCCAGCGCCAGGCCCGCAGAGGCCGTTGTCCTCGCTGGAGGGTCAGCGGCCGTTCCGGCCGCAGCCACCTCCCGGCCCACCCCAGACCGGCAAAACCCGTTGACAGGAGTCTGCGGCACCGGGCTGCCGGCGCGCGACACCGACTGCCGTCCCGGTCGCCGACGTCAGGTAATGCTTGGGTCCAGCTCGACCCTGTTACGGCCCGATTCCTTGGCTCGGTAGAGCGCGGCGTCAGCGGCCTTGACAACATGGTCTATCCCGGCACCTGCGCCGGGATAGACCGCGACGCCGATGGAGACCGACAGCCCCGACAAGGACACGTCCTGTTCGTCGGTGGGGATGGAGACCGTCAATTGCGTGATCGCATGCCGGAGGCGCTCCGCGATCGCCACCGCGTCCGGGCGGCTGATGCCGGGCAGCAGCACCACGAATTCCTCGCCGCCGAACCTGCCGACGGAGTCGTAGTCGCGCACCGCGTCGGTGATGGTGCCGGCGACCGCCTTCAGCACTGTGTCCCCGGCCAGGTGGCCGTAGACGTCGTTGACGCGTTTGAAGTGGTCCAGGTCGACCATGAGCACGGCCAGGTTTGATTGCAGTCGACTGGCCCGAGCCAGCTCGCGCTGCGCGGCGTCGTTCCAGGCCACTGAGTTCAGCAGTCCTGTTTTCTGATCGGTGGCGGCCAGCACCTCGAACTGTTTGACCAGCACGCTGCGATGCAGGACGAACATGGGCAAGAACAGCAGCAACAGCGCGATCGGTTGACTGATCAGAACCAGGCCGGCAAGACCGCCCAGGCAGATGGTGGCCAGTTCCAGTGTGTTGTCGTCCACTGACCCGATCAGGTCTCGCAGTGGTCGTCGGGTTCCTGCGGGTAGGGGGTGGTCGAGGATCAGGGTGGCGGCGATGATCATGGCGTCGGCGGCGAAGAACACAATGGCTGCCGCGATGATGGCGAGGATCGTGCTGGGAAGAAGAGGGTGTTGGCCGTCGGCCATCGGAGGTACGTGCGCCGAGTGCAGAACGGCTCGGGCGCCCCAGGCGGCGAGCACCATGGCGGCAGCGTTCATCACCTGCCGGTGGGCCCGGCTCCGCGCGACGTCGTAACTGCGGAGCACGACGTGGCAGGCGGTCAGTGCGGTGATCACGCCGACCCAGCCGATTGGCAGCGTGATCACGGCGGCGAACACCCACACCGACATCATGTTGATGTGCACCGTTCCCGCGATGACGCGGCGGGCGCGTTCGATGCGTCGGGATGCCTCGGCCTGCGCTACCGCAGCGAGCATGATCAGGGCCGCTGTGGCGGCCGTGGCGCGCGTGGTCGGTGTGGTGGCCAGCGACGTTGTCCCCACGGCGAGGGCGGCGATGTCGAGAGCCAAGATCAGCAGAATCGATGCAGAGATCGGAAGAGCAC
>CAJCJE010000813.1 GCA_903970565.1 Candidatus Melainabacteria bacterium
CGGCACCCTGGTCGCCGAGGCCGAGAATGCGCTGACCGTCGGTCACGACGATCACGTCGACCTCGTGGTTCGGCCGGTTGGCGATGACCTCGCGCAGGCGCTCCCGGTCCGGATAGGACACGAACAGGCCACGCGGTCGCCGGTAGATCTCGCTGAACCGCTCGCAGGCGTCACCGACCGTCGGCGTGTAGACAACGGGCAGCATCTCGTCGAGGTGTTCGGTGACCAGCCGGTAGAACAGGGTTTCGTTCATGTCCTGGAGCTGGCGCAGGTAGATGTGCCGGTTGATCGGCTTGTCGTAGCCGCGGAAGGCGTCGTAAGCGCGGTCCACCTGCTCCTGAAGCGTCTCCACGACCGCCGGCAACAGGCCGACGAGGTCGAGTTCGCGGCGTTGTTCCATCGTGAACGCGGTGCCGCGATTGTTCAGCGGCGATTCCAGCAGACGGATGCCCCGCAACGTCGAATCGTTCGTCTTGTCGTTCATCCCAGCCATCCCCGATCGGTCAAGATCAGCTCGTCCTCGCGCCGTCTCGGTGCTCGCGTCGGCGCCGCACCCATCCTGGACCATGCCGGGCCCGGGCGGCTGCCGTGTCGACACCAGCGCGCCGAGCTTGCGCTCGTACGACAAGTCTGTTAGCAACCGATCTCGGGAGGCTCAGCGTGACCTGATCGCCTGGTCGGCGGTGTCGATCTCGCGGTCGAACCGGTCGGCGACATCGCTGCCGAAATGCTTCCGGAACCACTCCAGGACCGGCCCCCAGTACCAGTACTTCAACGGGCTGCCATCGTCGTCCTTGACGCGCGGCGGGAAGCCGCCGGGGCCGACCAGATCGGTGGCGAGTTTCAGCCCAATTCCTGGACCTCGGCGACACCCTCGGCGACACCCTCGGTCCAGGAGGACGCGTCATCGACGGACATGGTTGCGGACGGAGGGTCGTGGTCGATGCCGCGCACCCCCGTGGGGGTGCGCATCCCCGCCTCGATCTCGTCGGCCGTCGGGACGCGGTCAAGAAGAACCGTGAACATGTGGCCTGGCACCTTTAGTCCCATTCGAGGAGCGGTTGCACGACCGGCAGACTCGGATCTATCGCGCGGGCGCAGTCCTGCCAGGTTCTGGTGCGAGTGTAGAGCACGGCGCATTCGTCGAAGCCGATCAGCGGCAAATCGCGTTGCCAGTGCTTGCGCGCCTCGTCGTGCATCACTTGCGCGGCTTCCTGAGGGTCCTGCGCACTGCGCAACAGCGCGGCTGCCGCGCGTCGAACCTCGCCGCGCGCGAGTGCCAGTTTTGCGCCGAAGAAATCCCCTGCCTTGACACGATATTCCGCGAGTCCCTGATTGGCGATGGCATAACGAAGCCACTGCCGGACAAGTGAAGCGCTGTCCACGGCCTACTTCTCCCCGGTCCGACGGCGCCCGCCCTTGGCCAGGTGGTCCTTGTCCTCCTGCGGATCGTCAGGCATCGTCAATTCCCCTTTTCGGGTGGTGGATCGAGAATTCCTCACTTGCTATGATCATCGCTGCGATTCCGGTGATCATCTGTTGCGAAATCTAGGACTTCATGTGGGTGGCATCAATTCTGATGCATGGACGTATCAGGTGATGTCGGCTCACCCGACCCATCCCGTACGCTGATGCGGTGATGTAGCAACGGAGCAGGCGACATGGCAAGGACCCGAAGGCACGAACGCTCGGCGCGGCACTACGTAAGGAACGCACGGATCGCGGGCTCACGCTGCGTCATCTTTCCGAGCGGATCAGCCGCAACCAGGCGGCATCTCCCGCTGGGAAACCGGCGACCGCACCGCGAAACCGGAGCACGTCGCGCAGATCCTCACCGCAAAGGACATCAATGGTCAGCCGTACAACGAGATCATGGCACTGGCTTACGGTGCCGACGCACCGATGTGGGTGGCGAACACACCGTCCGCACAGCGGCAGCAGTTGAACACGCTGATCAGCGTCGAGCAGGACGCGGTCGAGATTACGGACGTCAATCCGCTACTGATGCCCGGATTGCTCCAGACTGAGGATTACATCCACGTGAGGATGTCTTCCGGCGGTTACCTGTCGCCGACGGAAATCGCCATCCGGACCAAGATCAGGCTCGATCGTCAGAGGGTGATCACTCGTGAGAGGCCGGTGCGGTTCACCGCATTCATGGCCAGTGGGTTGAACGGATCGGTCACGCCGTCGCCTTGTTCTGAGGTGCTTTCTTGCCTGCTCTGGCTGCTGTGGCGCGTACGTCGGCCAGCGCTAGATGCTCGTGCACCGAGGATGC
This sequence comes from Candidatus Melainabacteria bacterium, assembly GCA_903970565.1. Taxonomy (GTDB): domain Bacteria; phylum Actinomycetota; class Actinomycetes; order Mycobacteriales; family Pseudonocardiaceae; genus CAJCJE01. The sequence goes on from CAJCJE010000813.1 coordinate 2,279, forward strand.
CACGATTTGGGCGAGCATGACCGGCACCGCGTTACCCAGTTGGCGCATTGCCTCTCCCCACGGGCCGTGTAGGCGGTAGCGGTCCGGGAAAGTTTGCAGGCGCGCGGCCTCGCGCACGGTGAAGTACCGGATGCTGCCGTCTGGCCGGCGCAGCATGTTTTCACCGCCCGGCACGCCGTGGACTCCTGCTTTCAACGCTTTTGCCGGCGCGTCGATGTGAGATCCAGTGTGGCCAGGATACGACCGTGCGCCTGGCTGCAAGACATGATTCAGGTATTTTCGGTTTTCCTTGAGGGTCGGATTCGGCAGATCCGAAATGGCGTCGCGCACTGTTCGCCAGGGGCGACCGAGAGATGCCCCGCCGTCGAGCATGGGGGAGCCACTTCCCGCCGCGCGTGGAACAAGGCGATCTTTCTTGGCAACTTTGTGACGTTCCCAGTATTCGCCTGTTACGTCCTGCTGGTAACGCAGCGCCTCGGCGGAATGCGTCGGCTCGGGAAATGACCACTCGGCGTCAACGTCGGAACGGAAGCCAATAAAGAAGACGCGCCATCGTTGTTGCGGCACCCCGTAGTTGGCCGCGTTGACGAGTGTCGGGACGACCTTGTACTGGAGGTCGGATCGCACCGAGGTGTGTTCGGCCTGGAGGCGCGCGAGGTGATCGGCCCAGGTATCGCCCTCGCGTGGCACAAGTTCAGGGTGAGCCAGGCGCAGCTGGATGTAGGAGAAGTATTCGCTGAACGCACTGCGCGTCAACCCCCGCACATTCTCGACGAGGAACGCCCTCGGCTTCAGCGTGCGGATGACTTCGGCTGTGGCCGGGAACATGTCACGCGGGTCGTCGGCTGCTCGCCCTTTTCCTCCGCCGCTGAATGGTTGGCACGGCGGTCCACCGCTGACCAGTTCCACGCCATCACCCAGGTCACTCCACGGCACCTTCCGGACATCGCCCTCACGGATATCCATGCCCTGCACCAAGGGATGGCCCTCAGCCTGGTTTTCACGCAGGGTGTCGCAGGACCAGTGATCCCACTCGGACACGACCTCGGTCGTGAAACCCGCGAGATGTCCTCCGAGAGCGAGCCCACCCCCACCGGCGAAAAGTTCCACAGACCGCATACTCGCATCATATCGGGCTGCGGATCAGCCACACGCGAGGCCGATACGCGTGTCGGGACCGTCACTGCGACGATGGTGACGTGCCGGACTTCCTGACGCCCGAGGAACGCTCAGCGCGCATGGCCGCCGTCAAGGGCCGCGACACCAGGCCCGAACTCGCTTTGCGCGCGCTACTCCGGACCGCCGGCCTCACCGGCTACCGCCTCAACTACCGCCACTTACCCGGACGACCGGACGTCGCGTACACGCGCTGGAAGGTAGCGGTATTCGTTGACGGCGCTTTCTGGCACGGACATCCCTCCCGCATCAGACCTGACCGCCTGAACGATCAATGGATAGCGAAGATCGAGGGTAACCGGAAGCGGGACCAGCAGGTCAATGCCGAGTTAGCCTCGCGCGGCTGGACGGTAGTTCGTATCTGGGACTTCGAGTTGAACCAGGCGGCCGACCAGCACGTGAATCGGATAGAACGGGCTTTGCAGGCAGCGGGTAGACCGTCGGCCTTGAATCAGCCCTGATTGCAACAGTGAGTTGTTGCGTGGCCAGGGAGTGACCCAAAACAGCGCTTGGATGATTGGTCCGAATTGGGTCTTATGCAAGTTTTGCTGGGTGTCGGCGGCGTACCCTTGAAGTGAGGGGATCTTCGACACCACCGCTCCTGGCGCCACGTTCGTCCTTCAGCGCCGTTCGGCCGAGTACGAGGGTCTGTCCGGCGGCGGTTCACCGTCCGTCGAACGGCGGCTGCTTCGCGGCGTCGGCCGGTCGCGCGTTGCTGCGGGTTGCTGGTGGCTAAAGTTATCGCCGGTCGAGCAGCCGGCCACGACATAGCCAAGGGTATGGGCTCGGTTGCCTGTCGGCCCGTGAGCGCGCAGGAGGATTCCGTGAGCGGAGATCACGCCAGATCCGCCCAACCCCTGCCGCCGAGACCCTCCGACGCGCCGGTCGGGGACATCGCGGTCAGTACCGAGTTGATCGATGAACACTGGCTGGTGCTGCGCGTCACCGGCGAGATCGACATGGTCACCGCACCCACGCTGCTCGCCGAGGTGGACCGCCAGCTCGGACCGGCCGCCTCCCTCGGTGACTGGGTCGTCGTGTTCGACCTGAGCGGCACCAGTTTTCTGGCCTCCTCGGGCCTCGCCGTGCTGGCGCGGGCGGCACAGTTGGCTGCCGAGCGGTCACTGCCCTCGGTGCGGGTGATCGTGACCTCGCGTGCGGTGCGTAGGCCGATCGAGGTAACCGGGCTGGACTCCGTGCTGGAGATGTACACGGAGCCGGCCGCCGCGACCCAGCCACGCACCGAGAGCTGAGCGCCGAGCCGGTTGTGGGCCTTCGGCTGTCGCGTCGTGACATCAGGCATCGATTCAGCCGGGACCGGTCCGCGCGGGACCGCGCCATTTGATGCCACCTCGTGACAGCCTTGGAGGCCAACGGTTCGGCGCGGCTGGTGCGGGAGATGGCGATGGCCGGGAACATCGGAACTGCCGGGGACAGCGTCTCCCGACGACTGCTGTCTGTTTTGGACTGCTTCGAGCTGAGTCGGCCGGTGCTCTCGCTGACCGAGATCGCGGCCGGCGCCACGCTGCCGCGCTCGACCGCGCGGCGGCTGATCGTCGAACTGGTCGCCTGGGGCGGCCTGGAGCGGTTGCCGAACGGGAAGTACCGGATCGGCATGCGGCTGTGCCGGATCGGGTCGTTCGCGCCGCGGCAGCGCGACCTGCGCGAGGTCGCGCTACCGTACCTGCGCGACCTCTACGCGGTCGTCTTGGAGAACGTGCAGCTCGTCGTGCTCGACGGCCTTGACGCGCTGTGCGTGGAGCAGGTGTCCGGGCCGGAGGCCGGTGTCGCCGCCACCACCGAGGTCGGCGGTCGGCTGCCGTTGCACGCCTCCGGGGTCGGCAAGGTGCTGCTGGCCTACTCGCCTCCGCGGTTGCTGACCGACACCGTCGCCGCCGGGCTGATCAGGTACACCCCGCACACGATCGTGCAGTCCGGCCGGTTGGCCGCGACCCGGCAGCTGATCCGGGAGCACGGCCTCGCCTACTCCTCCGAGGAACTGGCCGTCGGCGTCGTGTCGGTTGCCGCCCCGGTGCTCACCCCGGATCGGCGCCTGATCGGCGCCCTGGGCATCGTCGCCCGGCACGGCACGCGGCTGGACCAGATGGCCTCCGCCGTGCGCACGGCCGCCCTCGGGGTGTCCCGCAGCTGCTGAGCACGGCCCGACTCCGTGCCGCTGCCGACCGATCCCGCTCCTGACCGGCCGAAACAGCACCCGAACATGATCAGCTTTTGATCGACTGTCAACGGTCAACGGTCCTGGACCAAACGAACGGACGATGACACCCGCCCGGTTGGTGACGCAGATTGACCGCGCATCGCGTTGATCGATGTGGCGAGGGCCCCGCGTCGACATCGGCGGGAACGCACACCGATCGCGCATCCGTCGAGGAGATATTCGACCCAACTCGGACAACCTTCGTGGCTTGTTGAACACACAAGAACCCTCCACGGCCAAAGACGCTTTCCGATTCGTCAAAGCTGCTGAATACTACCGCAAGTTCATACCGAACTTTTCTGGAATTGCCGGGCCTCTGTACAGATACAAACCGGTGACCAAACATCGGAAAGTCGAAACCAA
>CAJCJE010000814.1 GCA_903970565.1 Candidatus Melainabacteria bacterium
GCCGGATCGTCGCCCGGCAAGGTGAGATTCTGTCCCCAGGAACCTGGGTACTAACCCACCCACATCTGGGGACACGGATGTGGACAACTCGGCGAAGATGTGGACACAGCCCAGGGCCCCGGAAGTTCTCCACGGGTGCCCGAAACTGTCCACGGACTTGCCCCCTGCTCGATCCACAGCCGACGCGGCCAGCCCACCTGCGAAAACGGGCTTTCTCCACACAATCCACAACGCTTACTGTTACTGCTGTTCTTAGTTCTTCGAAGAGAAGAAAACAAAAGAAAAACAGGGGTTGTGAACAGTGGGGACAGCTCGGGCACACCGCCATCCGGGCGAAGCCCCGATGCCCTCCCCGGATGACGCGCGGTCGGATCAGGCTCTACGGTGGGACTCCACGAGAGGCTCACTTCGTCATGGCATCGGTGGCTCGCACCGCCGACCGGAAGCGACCGCGGCCTCACCCGCCCGAGGACGTCCTCACCGCGGGTCCGCCGCAGCGAGCCCGGCCCCGCACCTCGGGGCCCATCACGGACCAGTGCTCAACCAGGAGGGACAACGTTCGATGAAGATCCGTGTCGAGCGGGACGGACTTGCCGAGGCCGTCGCCTGGGTCGCCCGCAGCCTGCCGTCCAGACCACCCGTTCCGGTTCTCGGCGGAGTACTGCTGGACGCTGGTGGTGACTCCGGCGCGCTGACCGTGGCCGGTTTCGACTACGAGGTTTCGGCCACCGTCGACGTGCCGGCGACCGTCGCGGCCGAGGGCAAGGCGCTGGTTTCCGGTCGGCTGCTGGCCGACATCACCAAGGCGCTGCCCAACGCGCCGGTGGAGATCTCCGTCGACGGCGCCCGCGCCGCCATCACCTGCGGCAGCGCCAAGTTCAGCCTGCCGACCATGCCGGTCGAGGACTATCCGCAGCTGCCGGCGATGCCGCAGCGGGCCGGCGAGGTCGCCGGCGAGGTCTTCGGCTCGGCCGTCGCCCAGGTCGCCATCGCGGCCGGCCGCGACGACACCCTGCCGATGCTGACCGGGGTCCGGATGGAGATCGCCAGCGACAAGCTCACCCTGGTAGCCACCGACCGGTTCCGGTTGGCGATGCGCGAGTTCGACTGGCAGCCGACCGGTGACGTGTCGGACGTCTCGGTGCTGGTACCGGCCAGGACCCTGGCCGAGGCGGCCAAGACGCTGGGCAGTGCCGGCAGCAACGTGGAGGTCTCGCTGGCCTCCGGCGACGGGCTGCTCGGCCTCGCCGGCAACGGTCGCCGCGCCACCTCCCGGCTGCTGGACGCGGAGTTCCCGAAGTACCGGCAGCTGCTGCCCAGCGAACACACCTCGGCGGCGATCCTGGAGGTCTCCCGGCTGGTCGAGGCGATCAAGCGGGTGTCGCTGGTCGCCGAGCGCGGCACCCAGGTCCGGCTGGAGTTCGACGACACCACGCTGCGCCTGTCGGCCGGCGGCGACGACGAGGGCAGCGCCGAGGAGGAACTCGCCGTCGAGTACACCGGCGAACCGGTCACCATCGCGTTCAATCCGGGATATCTGCTCGACGGACTCGGCGCGCTGCACACCGATCGAGCGCATCTGTCCTTCACCACACCCAACCGGCCCGCGTTGGTCAAGCCGGTAGGGGAGGATGGCGAGGTGCTCGGCGGGTACCTGTACCTGCTGATGCCGGTTCGGTTGCCCGGATAGGTTCGCGGGTTTTCCGACGCGCCCCTCGGGAGGACCCGATGCGGTGTGAAAAACCGATCGGGACCGTAGCGGTCCCGGCTGAGCAGGGGAAGGACCTGACCGTGCAGCTCGGACTCGTCGGTCTCGGCAAGATGGGTTTCAACATGCGCGAACGTTTGCGTCGCGCTGGACACGAGGTGGTCGGCTACGACCGCAACCCCGAGGTGAGCGATTCCAGCTCACTCGCGGACATGGTCAAACAGCTCGACGCGCCACGCAACGTGTGGATCATGGTGCCGGCCGGTGGGCCGACCCGCGACACCGTGCACGAACTCGCCGACCTGTTGGACGAGGGCGACCTCATCATCGACGGCGGCAACTCCCGGTTCACCGACGACAAGGCGAACTCCGCGTTCCTGGCCGACAAGAAGATCGGCTACCTCGACTGCGGAGTCTCCGGCGGGGTCTGGGGCCTGGAGGTCGGTTACGGCCTGATGGTCGGCGGCTCGGAGCAGGACGTGGCGCGCGCGATGCCGCTGTTCGACGCGCTGCGTCCGGAGGGCCCCCGCGAGGAGGGCTTCGCGCACGCCGGCGACGTCGGCGCCGGACACTTCGCCAAAATGGTGCACAACGGCATCGAGTACGGCCTGATGCAGGCCTACGCCGAGGGCTACGAACTGCTCACCGCGGTGGACGAGGTCAAGGACGTGCCCGGCATCCTCAAGGCGTGGACGCGCGGCACCGTCGTCCGCTCCTGGCTGCTCGACCTGCTGGTCAAGGCACTGGAGGAAGACCCGAACCTGGCCAAGATCAGCGGCTACACCGACGACTCCGGCGAGGGCCGCTGGACGGTCAACGAGGCGGTCGACCACGCGGTGCCGCTGCCGGTGATCTCCGCCGCGCTGTTCGCCCGATTCTCCTCCCGGCAGGACGACTCGCCGACGATGAAGGCGGTCGCCGCGTTGCGTAACCAGTTCGGCGGACACGCGGTCCACGAGGCCGGTCCGACCTCCGGGGCATCGCCGGCCTGATCGGTGTTCGTCTCCCACCTTCAGGTCAGTGACTTCCGCTCCTGGGAGCAGGCCGATCTCGTCTTCGAGCCCGGCCCGAACGTGCTGCTCGGCGCCAACGGGCAGGGCAAGACGAACCTGGTCGAGGCACTCGGTTACCTGGCCACCCTCGGTTCGCACCGGGTGGCCACCGACGCGCCACTGATCCGGCACGGCGCGGAGCGCGCGCTGGTCCGGGCGGTCGCGGTCAACGAGGGCCGGGAGTTACGGCTGGAGTTGGAGATCACCGCCGGCCGGGCGAACCGGGCCAGGATCAACCGGGCGCCGGTGCCCCGGCCGAGGGATGTCCTGGGCATCGTGCGGACCGTGCTGTTCGCACCGGAGGACCTCGCCCTGGTCAAGGGTGATCCGGGCGAGCGCCGCCGGTTCCTCGACGAACTGCTGGTGGCGCGCACCCCGCGCTATGCCGGGGTGCGCGCCGGCTACGAACGGGTGCTCAAGCAGCGCGGCGCGCTGTTGAAGACCGCGGGCAGCGCGCGGCGGGCCGGTGGTAGCGGGGACATCCGCACCCTGGATGTCTGGGACGGGCATCTGGCCCGGCACGGCGCGGAGCTGTTGGCCGGCCGGCTGGACCTGGTCGCGGAGATCGCGCCGCACGTCGCAAACGCTTACGCCGGGGTGGCGCCGGAGTCCGCGCCGGTGGTCGTGAAGTACCGGTGCAGCCTCGGTGCGGCGACCCCGAACTCGGAGGTCGGGGGGCGGGCCGACCGGGAGGCGCTGGAAGCGGCGTTGCTGGAGGGTCTGGCGGGGATACGGTCACAGGAGATCGACCGGGGGGTCAGCCTGCTCGGTCCGCACCGCGACGAGGTGGAATTGATTCTCGGCGAGGCGCCGGCCAAGGGCTATGCCAGTCACGGCGAGTCCTGGTCCTACGCCCTCGCGCTGCGGTTGGCCGCCTACGAGCTGTTGCGGCGCGACGGCACCGAACCGGTGCTGATCCTCGACGACGTGTTCGCCGAGCTGGACCGGCGTCGACGGGCCAGACTTGCCGAGGTGGCCGGGGCCGCCGAGCAGGTACTGGTCACCGCGGCGGTGCCGGAGGACGTACCGGAGGAGCTGGCCGGCGTCCGGTTCCAGATCGCCGACGGTCAGGTCAGCCGAGAGCCCTGAGCGAGGCGGATCTTCACTGCGGGTAAGGGAGGTGGCTGTGACGGGTAACACATCTGGGGACAAACCTGTGGATGATGTGGATAACCCTGTGGTGGGGGTCAATGTCACCGGTAGCGGTGCTACCACGGCAGGTAGCGACATTTCGGGCAAGAAGACCACGCCGACGGGTGGCGACGCCGATGCCGGCAGTGACCCTCCGCGAGGCTCGGACCTGGCTCGGGAGGCCCTGCGTGCCGCGCAGGCCAGTGCCAAGGCACGCGGTCGAGGCCGGACGGGCAACACCGGCACGGCCAGCCCGATGGCCCGCCGGCGCCGCCGGTGGTCCGGGCCCAAGCCCGACGAACGCGATCCGCAACCGCTGGGCACGCTGGTCTCCCGACTGGCCGACGACCGGGGCTGGGCGGAAAAGCTGGCCGGCGGCGAGGTCTTCAGCCGGTGGAGCGCCCTGGTCGGAGCCGACGTGGCCGAGCACGCCGAACCGGTCAACCTGCGCGACGGTGAGCTGACCGTGCAGGCCGATTCCACCGCCTGGGCCACCCAGTTGCGGCTGTTGCGGCGCCCGTTGCTGGCCAAGATTGCCGCCGGGGTGGGCAACGGCGTGGTCAAACGACTCAAAGTCGCAGGTCCGAGCGCTCCCAGCTGGCGGCACGGGACTCGGCACGTGCCCGGCCGAGGGCCTCGCGACACCTACGGCTGAAGGCCCACCGATCGGGTGGCTGTCAGCAAAATAGAGAAGCTGGAACGTTGTCAACACGCGCGGAGACGTCCCGAGCAAGTTCCGTCCCGCTGCGAGCTTTCTAGAGGTGTCCTTGGGCCACTTCCACGAATGCGGCCAAGTAGAATGTCAGTAGGGCTTGGGTGAGGACTGCCGAGCGGCTCGGCCGGCGACCTCCGTCGGGCGAGTTGATACGAACAGACAGCGAGGGCTTGTGGCAACGAACGACGACTACAGCGCGAAGTCGATCACCGTCCTGGAAGGTCTCGAAGCCGTTCGCAAGCGACCTGGCATGTACATCGGGTCAACCGGTGAGCGCGGCCTGCACCATCTGGTGTGGGAAGTGGTGGACAACGGCGTCGACGAGGCAATGGCCGGCTACGCCACCAAGGTCGAGGTGACCCTCGGCGCCGACGGCAGCATCTCGGTCCTCGACGACGGCCGGGGCATCCCGGTCGACATGCACCCGGTCGAGCACCGGCCGGCCATCGAGGTGGTGCTGACCACCCTGCACTCCGGCGGCAAGTTCGGCGGCGACTCCTATGCCGTCTCCGGTGGACTGCACGGCGTCGGCGTCTCCGTGGTCAACGCGCTGTCGAGCCGGCTGGACGTGCAGATCTGGCGCGACGGCTACGAGTGGACCCAGTCCTACGCCAACACCGAGCCGACCGCCCCGCTGCATCGCGGCGAGGAAACCGAGCGCACCGGCACCCGGATCACCTACTGGGCCGACCCGACGATCTTCGAAACCACGGCCTACAGCATCGAGACGATCGCGCGGCGGCTTCAGGAGATGGCCTTCCTGAACAAGGGCCTGACCATCGAACTGCACGACGAGCGGATCGCCGAGGACGACGAGGACGAGGCGGGCCGCAAGCGCGACCGCGTCTTCTGCTACCCCGGCGGCCTGGAGGACTTCGTCAAGCACATCAACGCCACCCGTGAGCCGGTACACAGCAGTGTGATCGCGTTCACCGCCAAGGGTGAAAGCATGGAGGTCGAGGTCGCCATGCAGTGGAACACCGGCTACACGGAGTCGGTGTACACCTTCGCCAACACCATCAACACCCATGAGGGCGGTACCCACGAGGAAGGCTTCCGCGCCGCGCTGACCAGGGTGATCAACGCCTATGCGCGCGAGAAGAAGCTGTTGCGGGAGAAGGACACCAACCTCACCGGGGACGACGTCCGCGAGGGCCTCGCCGCGATCGTCTCGGTCAAGCTCAAGGAACCGCAGTTCGAGGGCCAGACCAAGACCAAGCTCGGCAACACCGAGGCCAAGTCGGTCGTGCAGACCAGCTGCAACGAGTGGATCGGCGACTGGTTCGAGCGCAACCCGGCCGATGCCAAGGCGATCATCAACAAGTCGCTGGCCAGCGCGCAGGCCAGGATGGCCGCGCGCAAGGCGCGGGAGCTGGTGCGCCGCAAGGGTGCGCTGGACATCGGCGGGCTGCCCGGCAAGCTCAAGGACTGCCAGTCGACCAACCCGGAAGAGTGCGAGATCTACATCGTCGAGGGCGACTCGGCGGGCGGCTCGGCGAAGGAGGGGCGGGAGTCCTACTTCCAGGCCATCCTGCCGATTCGCGGCAAGATCATCAACGTCGAGAAGTCGCGGATCGACCGGGTCCTGAAGAACACCGAGGTCCAGGCGATGATCACCGCGCTGGGCGCCGGCATCTACGACGAGTTCGACATCACCAAGCTCAGGTACCACAAGATCATCCTGATGGCGGACGCTGACGTCGACGGGCAGCACATCCGGACCCTGCTGCTCACGCTGCTGTTCCG
>CAJCJE010000815.1 GCA_903970565.1 Candidatus Melainabacteria bacterium
CTCGCGCTCCTCACCTCTTCCCACTCGGAGCCGCCGCCGTGACCAGTTCGCGCCGTCCAGTCGTCCTGCTGGCTGAGAAGCTTGCCCCCTCCGTGCTCGACCTCCTCGGCGACTCCGTTGAGGTCCGGCACGTCGACGGCACCGACCGGCCCGCGCTGCTGTCGGCGGTCGCCGAGGCCGATGCGCTCGTCGTGCGCTCGGCGACCAAGGTCGATGCCGAGGTGTTCGCCGCCACCAGCCAGCTCAAGGTGGTCGCCCGCGCCGGTGTCGGCCTCGACAACGTCGAGGTACCGGCCGCGACCGCGCGCGGCGTCATGGTGGTCAACGCGCCGACCTCCAACATCGTCTCGGCCGCCGAACATGCCGCCGCGCTGCTGCTCGCGGTGGCCCGGCGCATCCCGGCCGCCGACGCCAGCCTGCGCGGTGGCGAGTGGAAGCGCAGCTCCTTCAACGGCGTCGAGCTCAACGGCAAGATCGCCGGCATCGTCGGGCTGGGCAAGATCGGGCAACTGCTCGCGCAGCGCCTCGCCGCCTTCGGCATGGAGCTGATCGCCTATGACCCGTACGTCTCCGCCGCCCGCGCCGCGCAGCTGGGCATCGAGCTGGTCACCCTGGACGAGCTGCTGGCCAAGGCCGACACCATCTCCATCCACCTGCCCAAGACCCCGGAGACCAAGGGTCTGATCGGCGCCGACCAGCTGGCCAAGGTCAAGCCCGGCGTGATCATCGTCAACGACGCCCGTGGTGGCCTGATCGACGAGCAGGCGCTGGCCGACGCGGTCCGCGAAGGCCGGGTCGGCGGTGCCGGCATCGACGTGTTCGCCACCGAGCCGACCACCTCCAGCCCGCTGTTCGAGCTGGCCAACGTCGTGGTCACCCCGCACCTCGGCGCGTCGACCAGCGAGGCACAGGACCGCGCCGGCACCGATGTGGCCCGTTCGGTGCTGCTCGCGCTGGCCGGCGACTTCGTGCCGGACGCGGTGAACGTGCAGAGCGGTGGCCTGGTCGGCGAGGAGGTTCGGCCCTACCTTCCGCTGACCCAGAAGCTCGGCACCGTGATCGCCGCGCTGACCAGCAAGGCACCGGCCTCGGTAACCGTCACGGTGCGCGGCGAACTGTCCAACGAGGACGTCACCGTGCTGCCGCTGGCCGCGCTGCGCGGCGTGTTCGCCGGCATCGTCGACGAGCAGGTCACCTTCGTCAACGCGCCGAAGCTGGCTGAGGACCTCGGCGTCAAGGTCGAGCTGACCAAGGAACCGGAGAGCGCCAACCACCGCAGCCTGGTCACCATCAGGGCCGTGCTGGCCGACGGCACCGCCCTGAGCGTGTCCGGCACGCTGACCGGCCTGGACGGCGTGCCGAAGCTGGTCGAGGTCAACGGCCGACACTTCGACCTGCGGACCGAGGGCGACGCGCTGCTGCTGGAGTACCCGGACCGTCCCGGCGTGATGGGTACCGTCGGCACCCTGCTCGGCGAGGCCGGCGTCAACATCGAGGCCGCCCAGCTCAGCCAGACCTCCGACGGCACGGACGCCATCATGCTGCTGCGGGTGGACCGCTCGGTGGACGCCGAGGTGCTCACCTCGATCGGTGGCACGGTCGGCGCCAACCTGGTCCGCTCCATCAACTTCGGCTGAGCCCGCACCACCGTTCGTCCACGACGAACGGTGACTGTCCAGCCACGACCGGTGGCCGGTTCGATTCGATCGAACCGGCCACCGGTTTCTGGTATGTCGACCTTCCCGATCCGGCTCCCGGCCGTTGTGCCGTGACGGCGAGCACGCTACTGGTCGGTGGGTTTCTGACCTGATGGTCGACACGACGGACCCGTGCCACCTCGGCCTCAGCGCCATCGGTACCAGGGCCATCGGTGCCAGCGTGACCTCCAGTTCACCAGGTGGGAATCCGTCCTCGCCGAGGGTCGCGTCGAGCTGGTTTCACCTCGGCTTCTCGACCGGGCCGGGCCGATACCGGCCCTACCCGATCACCGCCGCATGAAAGCAGTAATTAGCCTGAATGGGTGACCATTGACCCGATCGAGTGTCCCGCAGTCCGGGAGTTGTTACGCAGAATCGGTGCCTGCGGTGGGAGTCCCGGCGTTTGGCCGGTAACCTGCCGCAGTAAGAGTCCCAGAGCGGGACCTTTCTGCGGAGGTGTACATGCGGCTCGCGGTGATCCCAGGAGATGGGATCGGGCCCGAGGTGGTGGATGAGGCACTGAAGGTGCTCAGGGAGGTTGCCCCGAACGCGGAGACGACCAACTACGACCTCGGCGCTGCCCGATGGCATTCGACGGGGGAGTTGCTTCCCGAGTCGGTACTGGGTGAGCTGCGCGGGCACGACGCGATCCTGCTCGGCGCGGTCGGCGATCCTTCGGTACCCAGTGGAATTCTCGAGCGCGGCCTGCTGCTGCGGCTGCGCTTCGAACTCGACCACCACGTGAACCTTCGGCCCGCCCGGCTCTATCCAGGCGTGCGCGGCCCGTTGGCCGACCAACCCGAGATCGACATGATCATCGTTCGCGAGGGCACCGAGGGGCCCTACGCCGGCACCGGTGGCCTGCTGCGCAAGGACACCCCGCACGAGATCGCCACCGAGGTCAGCGTGAACACCGCGTTCGGCATCGAGCGGGTGGTGCGCGATGCGTTCACCAGGGCGGCCGGCCGGCCGCGCAAGCACCTCACCCTGGTGCACAAGACCAACGTGCTCACCTACGCCGGTGGGCTGTGGTCGCGGATCGTCGAGGAAGTCTCGCTCCAGCACCCCGACGTCACCGTGGCCTACCAGCACGTCGACGCGGCCACGATCTACCTGGTCACCGACCCGGCCCGGTTCGACGTGGTCGTCACCGACAACCTCTTCGGCGACATCCTGACCGACCTCGCCGCCGCCATCACCGGCGGCATCGGCCTCGCGGCCAGCGGGAACCTGGACGTCACCCGGCGCAACCCGAGCATGTTCGAGCCGGTGCACGGCAGCGCGCCGGACATCACCGGTCGCGGCCTCGCCGACCCGACCGCGGCGGTGATGTCCGTCGCGCTGATGCTCGACCATCTCGGCAACCACGAGGCGGCCCGGCGGATCGAGGCCTCGGTAGCCTTCGATCTGGCCACCCGCGATCACGCCTCGCCCGGCGCCACCGAGGCCATCGGTGACCGGCTGGCCGCGCTGGTGTCGTCCAACACCTCCCGCGCGGGGCTGTAAAAGCCCAGTACACAGGGGTTTTCGTGGGCCGGTCCGGTTGTGGGCCGGCCCACCCTGCGTTCCACGATCCGGGAAACTTCGTTCGGGAAGTGGACGGCCCCGCGAAGGGTGTGCCAGTATGCGAAACATGGCTTACCAGGTGGTCATTATTTTCCAGCGTGCCGGATAGCTGCTTTCAGCACTCGGCACGCAAACCTCTCGCGCACCCAGCGGGAGGTTTTTTGTTTGTCCACCACCTGTCCTCGCCTTCGTCCGAACAGGAGATCTCCGTGAACCGCACCAGCCCGGCTGGCACCCCCCTCGGTGACAGTTTCCACCTCTACGACACCACGTTGCGGGATGGTGCGCAGCGGGCGGGGATCACCTACTCGGCGGCGGACAAACTCGCCGTGGCGCGGTTGCTGGACTCGTTGGGTGTCGGGTTCATCGAGGGCGGCTGGCCGGGTGCGCTGCCCACCGACACCGAATTCTTCGCGCGGGCCGCCGACGGCGAGTTGGAGTTGGCGCACGCGGCACTGGTCGCGTTCGGCTCCACTCGGCGGGCGGGGGTGGATGTGCGGAAAGATCCGCAGGTCAAGGCGTTGCTGGAGTCGCGGGCGGCGGTGGTGACCCTGGTCGCGAAGTCGGATCGCCGGCACATCGAACGGGCATTGCGTACGGACGTCGGCGAGGCGTGCGCGATGGTGACGGACACGGTGCGGTACCTGGTGGACAACGGGCGCCGGGTGTTCGTGGACGCGGAACACTTCTTCGACGGCTACGCCTACGACCCGGACTGCGCGCTGCGCGTACTTCAGTCCGCTGTGGACGGTGGAGCGGACGTGGTGGTGCTCTGTGACACCAACGGCGGCCAACTGCCGGTCGGCCTGGCGCAGACCGTGACGGAGGTGATCGCCAGGACCGGTTTCCGGGTGGGAATTCACTGCCAGGACGACACCGCGTGCGCGGTGGCCAACTCGGTCTCCGCCGTCGTGGCCGGTGCCAGCCACGTGCAGTGCACCGCGAACGGCTACGGCGAACGGGCCGGCAACG
>CAJCJE010000816.1 GCA_903970565.1 Candidatus Melainabacteria bacterium
CAGCGCGCCGGACAGGCCGAGTTCCTCCGCGCGGGGCAGCAGGTCATCGCCCCGCACATGAGCCACTCGGACCGACAGTCCGAGCCGGTCGGATAGTTCGCCGATCGCGGTAGCCAGACCGGCCGGGTTCAGCCCGCCCGCGTTGCTGACGATCCGGACGCCCCGGTCGATGGCCAGGCCGAGGCATTCCTCAAGCTGGTGAAGAAAGGTCCGCGCGTAGCCGGCGTTCGGGTCCTTCATGCGCTGCCGGCCGAGGATGAGCATGGTCAGCTCGGCGAGATAGTCCCCGGTCAGCACGTCCAGCGGCCCGTCGGTGAGCATCTCGCGCATGGCGGCGAAGCGGTCGCCGTAGAAGCCGGACGCATTGCCGATCCGCAGCGGCGCCTTCTCGGTCTCTGTCTCGGTCTCTAGAGCGGTGCGCGCGCCCGGCGTTGGCGGGTTGTCGGCGGCGGTCACCGGAACTGTCCTGCCTTCCGGCCCTCGCCCGGCATCCCGGCGAAGGCCTGCGCGATGGGCACCCACTGCCGGGCGGCTTCGCCCCACACGTCCAGGGTGAGGTCGTCCGGGTGACGGCGTTGGGTGACCAGCAGGCAGAAGTCCAGGGCCGTACCGCTGACCCGGTTGGTCGCGTCCCGCGCTCCCCAGGTCCACGATTCACCGTCCGGGCCGGTCAGCTCGATCCGGAACGGTTCGGCCGGCACCGGCAGGTTGTGCAGGGTGAAGGCGAAGCCGACCGTGCGCACGCCGATGTGCGCGACATGGCGCAGCCGCGCGGTGGGCAGCCGAGAGATGGACAGCCCGTCCGCGATGTCCTGACCGTGCGCCCAGGTTTCCATCAACCGCGCGGTCGCCATCGACGCGGCACTCATCGGCGGCCCGAACCACGGCAGTTTCCGACCGGCTGGCACGGCGGCCAGCGCCCCGAGCAGTTCGGTTCGGCCGCGTCGCCATTCGGCGAGCAGATCGGCCGACGGGATCAGCGCACCCTCCGCGGCCGCATCGTCCACATAGGTGGCCGGTGCGTTCAGCGCCTCCCGCAACCGTTCGGCGAAGGCATCGGGATCGGTGGCCGCGAGTCCGGCGACCTGATCGGTCCAGGACAGGTGCGAGATCTGGTGCGCCACCGTCCAGCCAGGTGACGCGGTGTCGTCACGCCACTGGTCGGCCGTCAAACCGGAGACCAGCGTGTCCAGTTCGGCGCCCTCTGCGGCGAGGTCGACGAACAGCGCCTGCGGATCGGTCATCATTCCTCCGTTCGCAACGTGGTTTCCAGCATCCGCGACCACTGGCGGATGATGCGCCGCCGTCGCGGGCCGTCGTCGGTGAGCTGATTGGCCAGCGCGAGGCCGCGCGCCAGATCGAGGGTGGCCTGGACCGCTTCACGGACCCCTGGCCTGCGCTCGTCGGCGTCCAGCAGGGTCACCGCGATCCGGTGGCACTCCCGGCCCAGGCGCGCCTCCAGCGGAACGACGAGTTGTTTCAACTCGGGATCGGTGCGGGCGGCGACCCACAGTTCCAGCGCGGCGGCGAACTGGTTGCCGACGAAGAAGTCGGTGATGAACTCGACCACCGCCGTGGTCCGATCAGCGGTCTCGCGAAGCTGCTCGGCGCGGGTCAGCATGTCCCCCGCTCGCTGCGCGCCGACGTACTCCACGGCTGCGGCGACCAGTTCCCCACGGGTGCGGAAATGATGCAGTTGCGCACCGCGCGATACGCCGGCCCGCTCAGCGACGACGACCGTGGTCGTGCCCGCCCAACCCAGCTCAACCAGGCATTCCACCGTCGCCTCCATCAGCTTGCGACGTGTCTCCCGGCTTCGGTCGGCCTGTGTCTGCCGCGTCGGTACGACCACGGTTCCGAGTCTGGTCGAGCAACAACAAACAGTCAAGACTGATTTTTAGTGACACCGTCCGTCCACCTACCCCGGCACCCGCGGGTGCCGGGGTAGGTGAGCAGCGGTGATCGGTGGACAGTGGAGTTGAGCAGTCGGTGATCCTCAACGGCTGGTTCGGCCAAGAAGGGCGCGGACCAGATGTCGCACCTGAGTGTCGTGGCCGGCTCGACGTCGGTGGTGTTGGGCTTCGAGATCGGCTACGCCGACAGCGCTGCCGGCTGCTGAAGGGAGAGGGTGTGATGGAGACACCGTCGGACTGGGAGGACCGACTCGCGCGCTGGCAGAACGAGCTGGAGCTGTTCGAGCAGCTGGACGAGACACCCTGGGTCACGCTGGGGAAGGCGGAAGCCGAGACCGGCGTTTCCCGCCCGGCCCTGCGGTCCTGGTACCGCAACGGCGAGATCCAGTCCCGGCTGGTGGATGGCCCGAACGGGCCGCAGCGCCTGGTCCAGCTCGACGCGGTGATCGAGCGCGCCGCCGCGTCACCGCGCATTCAGCGCAGGGCAGAGCGGTAAGTCGGCCTGGAAGCCCAGGTCACCCTGCTACGGCACCGCGTTGACCAGCTTGGGTTTCTTGCGTCGGTTTCCTTACGTCGGTTTCCTTACATTGAGTTCCTTGTGCTGCTGCTCCCTTCTCGGTGGTTGTCGGTCAGTTCACAGTAGGGTGAGTTGTTCTTCGTGTATCACGGCATCTTGCGGGGCGACGTCGGGCAGACTGCCTATTGGCCAGGAGGATTCGGCGTCGCCGGTTTCCGTCTCGACTGTCGCATCGCGACCCGTTCTGCTGTCCAGGCCGTGCCGACGCATCAGCGGACCCACCCGCGCGGCGAGCAGCCGTCGATAGCCTCGGTCGACATAGCTGCCCTTTCCGTACAGCTGGCGGTAATCGGCTACCAGTTCGGGATGCGCGTAGCGCAGCCATTCCGCGAACCACTCCCTGGTGCCGGGACGTAAATGCAGCGGCAGCACGGTGACCCCGGTCGCGCCGGCATCGGCGATCGCGGCGAGCAGCTGATCGAGTTGCGCGACGGAATCGGTGAGACCGGGCAGGACCGGCGCCACGAAGACTCCGCACGGTAAGCCGGCTTCCCTTACCCTGCGCACCAGTTCCAGTCTCGCCTGTGGACTCGGCGTGCCCGGTTCGACATCGCGTTGCAGGTCTCGGTCGATCAACGCAATGGACACGCCGAGGCCGACCGAGACATCCTTGCCGATGTCGGCGAGCAACGAGATGTCCCGTGACAGCACGGTTCCCTTGGTCAGGATCGAGAAAGGCGTACCGGAACGACCGAGCGCGGACACGATGCCCGGCATGAGCGCGTAGCGGCCCTCGGCGCGTTGGTAGGGATCGGTGTTCGTGCCCATCGCCACGTGTTCCCGTTTCCAGGTTGGTGATCGCAACTGGGCGGCGAGGCGTTCGGCGGCATTGACCTTGACGATGACCTGGGTGTCGAAGTCGTGTCCGGCGTCGAGATCCAGATAGGTGTGGGTATTGCGGGCAAAGCAGTAGCGACAGGCGTGCGAGCAACCTCGGTAGGGGTTCACCGTCCACTGGAACGGCACGGTTGACCGACCCGGCACCCTGTTGAGTACCGAGCGCGCCCGGATCTCGTGGAACACCAGGCCGGAGAACTCCGGTGTTCGCACGGTACGGACGAACTCGCCGACACCCGGCAGGGTTGCCTGGCCCGCGCCATCTGCTCGTTGACTGTCCCATCGCATGACCACATTCGAACACACGTTCGAACAGTTGGCAATGCGATGGGACAGTTGGGTGTGGTGATCACTCTTTCGGGTCGTGACCCGGACTACGTCGGGCTGGCTGATGCGATTGGGATTGGGGTTGTTGCGGGAACTCGGGTGACGGGTGGGGCGATCCCAGGCAGGTCAACGGAATCGCGCGGTATCGGTTGGCCCGGATGGCCCGTGTCGCCAACGTGAGTTCGGCCGGGACGGTGGGCGAACCGGCTGCCCGCCGAGGCCCAGCAGCGCGGGCGGAGCCGTCCGGCCGAGACCGAGCGGAGCGCGGGGGAGCCGTCCGCTGACGAGGAGCGGTCAGTCGAGGGTGGCGACGAACTGGGTGATCGCGTCCGGATGCATCCGCTGGGCGAGTCGGCCGGCGACGGCGAGGGAGGCGATCCGATAGAGCGGACGGGTGGGCATGGGCAGTTCCTGGGCCTCCGCGCGCAGTTGGGCCACCAGCAGTTCGGCGAACACCAGGCCGTGCGCGGTTTCGCCGGAGGCGAGTGCGTCGGCGAGCCGGCGCAG
>CAJCJE010000817.1 GCA_903970565.1 Candidatus Melainabacteria bacterium
ACCGCGCGCACCGTGCCGGCACCTTCCAGACCGATCACCGCCGGCAGGTCGAGCGGATACAGGCCGGTCCGGTAGTAGGTGTCGATGTAGTTGACCCCCGCCGCCGCGATGTCGACCAGCAGTTCGCCCTCGCCGGGTTCCGGCGTCGGCACCTCCGCGATCGCGAGCACCTCCGGTCCACCGGTCTCCCGCAGCTGTATCGCGCGCATCGCCGTGACTTCCTTCGCTGTAGTTCGGGTAGGTCGTCCGGCACCGTTCACTCGGCGCCGAACGTCTCACATCGTTCGGGTAACCCCTCCTTGTCAGGCAACACACGGCCGGTCGGCCCTGTTCCGCCCCGCCGCCGACCGGGGCCGATCGGGACGGGGATCGGGATGGTGGTCGGGAACACGCTGATCAGCACGGTGGCCGACGGCGACTGTTCACCTCCATGTCGGCCGGCAGTCGCTACCCGTCGGTATCCGGCGGCCGGCGGCTCGATATCCTGCACACAGGCCATCTGGGGCAATTCCGCGTACCCGGAACAACTGAGCCTGTCAATGTCGACTGAAGGAGTTCAACAGCCGTGACTGAGCGCACCCTGGTCCTTGTCAAGCCGGATGGCGTCAGCCGAGGTCTGGTCGGCGAGGTCATTTCCCGCATCGAGCGCAAGGGCCTCTCGCTGGTCGCGTTGGAGCTGCGTACCGTTGCCCGCTCGCTGGCCGAGCAGCACTACGCCGAGCACGACGGAAAGAGCTTCTTCAGCAGCCTGCTGGAGTTCATCACCTCCGGCCCCGTCGTCGCGATCGTCGTCGAGGGCCCGCGCGCCATCGCCGGCTTCCGCCAGCTCGCCGGCGGCACCGACCCGGTCGAGAAGGCCGCGCCCGGCTCGCTGCGCGGTGACTTCGGTCTCGAAACGCAGTTCAACCTGGTGCACGGTTCCGACTCGACCGACTCGGCCGCCCGCGAGATCAAGCTCTGGTTCCCGGACCTCTGAGCCCTGCTCACAGCCCTGGCAGCGGCCGTCGACCACGTGGTCGACGGCCGCTGCCGGTTGCGAGGCCGGCGAAACTCGGCTGAAATCGTCGGCCCGGCCCGCTACGGTCGGGCATGTGTCGACGACAGCCGTACCTCCTGGGGACGATCACGTCCTGGTCCGTGCCAGCGGCCTGGTGAAACGCTTCGGTGACTTCACCGCGGTCGGAGGGATCGACGTCGAGGTCCAACGCGGCGAGGCCTTCGGCTTCCTCGGTCCCAACGGCGCCGGCAAGTCCTCCACCATGCGGATGATCGCCTGCGTCTCCCCGCGCACCGGCGGCGAGCTGCGCGTCCTGGGCATGGACCCGGACCTGCACGGGCCGCAGATCCGCGCCAGGATCGGCGTCGTCCCGCAGGGCGACATCCTGGACACCGAACTCACCGTCCGGCAGAACCTCCAGGTCTACGGCCGCTACTTCGGGTTCTCCCGCTCCTACGTCCAGGCCAAGGCGACCGAGCTGCTGGAGTTCGCCCAGCTCACCGAGAAGGCCGACGTGAACGTCGAGTCCCTCTCCGGCGGGATGAAACGCCGACTGACCATTGCCCGGTCCCTGGTCAACGACCCGGAACTGCTGCTGCTCGACGAGCCGACCACCGGTCTGGACCCGCAGGCGCGGCACCTGCTCTGGGAGCGGCTGTTCCGGCTCAAGCAGCGCGGCGCGACCCAGATCATCACCACCCACTACATGGACGAGGCGCAGCAGCTGTGCGACCGGCTGGTGGTGATGGACAACGGCACGATCGTCGCCGGGGGCACCCCGACCGAGTTGATCAGCCGTTATGCCACCCGCGAAGTCCTCGAACTGCGCTTCCCGCAGGCCCAGCCCGGCGAACCGGCCCTGGTGCACGCCGGCTCCTCGGCCGGCCCGTCCGCCGTGGCCGGGCCGCAGACCTCGGACAACCCGCCGCTGGAGCGGCTGACCGACCTGGCCGACCGGATCGAGGTGCTGCCCGACCGGCTGCTGCTCTACACCGCCGACGGCGAGGCCGCGCTGACCGCCGCGCACAACCGGGGCGTGCGGCCGATGACCAGCCTGGTCCGGCGCAGCACCCTGGAGGACGTCTTCCTCCGGTTGACCGGCCGAAGCCTGGTGGACTGACCGTGCCCGACTCCACCACGAACGCCCCGGCGACCAACTCCGCTGCCGGTACCGCCCACAGTGCCCCGGCCCGTGGCGACACCCCGCGCGTGGTGTCGCCGCCGCGCGCGTATCTGCTCGTCGTCGAGGGCCACTGGACCTGGTACAAGAGGAACTGGAAGGCCACCCTGGTCTCCAGCGTCGGGATGCCCATTCTCTATCTGCTCGCGATGGGTCTCGGGTTCGGCTCGCAGGTGCACGCGAGCGCGGCCACCGGCGGTGTGAGCTATCTGGTCTACCTCGCGCCGGCCCTGCTCGCGACCTCCGCCCTCCAGGGCGCCGCCGGCGAGGCGACCTTCCCGGTGCTGTCCGGTTTCAAGTGGCAGAAGAACTTCATCGGCATCGCCGCGACCCCCATCACGCCCGCGCAGATCGTCGGCGGCCAACTGCTCTGGATGGCCTTTCGGCTGCTGTTCTCCGGCGCGATCTTCCTGGCCGTCGCCGCCGCGATCGGCGCGGTCACCGGGTTCGGCGTCGTGCTCTCCCTGCTGTTCGGAGTGCTCTCCGGCCTCGCCTTCGGCGCGCCGGTGGTCGCGTTCTCCGCCTCGGTGCAGGGCGAGGGCAACGCCTTCAACCCGCTGTTCCGGTTCGTCGTGGTACCGATGTCGCTGTTCGCCGGCACGTTCTTCCCGGTCAGCCAACTGCCCGCGATCGTCCGCCCGATCGCCTGGATCACCCCGGTCTGGCACGGCACCGAACTCGCGCGCGGCGCGGCGTTCGGCACCCTCCAGTTCTGGCCGACCCTCGGTCACCTCGCCTACCTGCTGGCCTGGATCGCCATCGGTACCGGGTTGTGCCGCCGGCAGTTCCGCGTCCGCCTGGCCAGTTAGGAGACCCGGATGACGAACGCGCTCACGCCCCGATCCGAGGATCTGGCCGCCACCCCGCAGCCGAGCGGCATCCTGCTGCGGATGCTGCCGCCCGGCCTCTATGTCGGCCGGGCGCGGATGGTGATGCACCGGTCCTTCCTGGTCAACCGGCGAAGCTGGATGACGGTGTTCTCCGGCTTCTTCGAACCGGTCTTCTACCTGCTCGCCCTCGGTGTCGGTTTCGGCAAACTCGTCTCGCACGTGGTCGGCCCCGGCGGTGCCCCGATCAGCTACGTCGCCTTCGTCGCCCCGGCCCTGCTCGCCTCCTCGGCGATGAACGGCGCGGTATTCGACTCCACCTTCAACGTCTTCCACAAACTCAAGTACGCCAAGGTCTACGACACCATGCTCGCCACCCCGCTGGGGCCGGCCGACATCGCGATCGGCGAGATCGGCTGGGCGCTGCTGCGCGGCGGCCTCTACTCGGTCGGCTTCCTGCTGGTGCTGGCGGTGATGGGCCTGCTGCACTCGGCCTGGGCCCTGCTGGCGCTGCCCGCCGCGCTGCTGATCGCACTGGCCTTCGCCGCGATCGGCATGGCGACCACCACCTTCATGCGTTCCTGGCAGGATTTCGACCTGGTCAACCTCGCCGTGCTGCCGATGTTCTTCTTCTCCACCACCTTCTACCCGCTGTCGGTCTATCCCCGGCCGCTACAGATCATCGTCGAGTGCTTCCCGCTGTATCACGGGGTCGCGATGATGCGGGCGCTGACCATCGGTGTCGTCGACTGGGGTCTGCTCGGCCACGCCGCGTACTTCCTCGTGCTGGCGCTGGTCGGCGGCGTCTGGACCGCGCGCAGACTGAAGGTGCTGCTACTGCACTGATCCGGCTCGTCGCGCTGCGTGTCGATACCCGGATGTGACGGCGCCGCCGTCCCGAGCCGGTCGGCCGGATGACATCATCGCGGTGACAAAAAAGTGGGGAAAGGCTATTCGACGGGGGTGCGGTCATGGGTGTGCGGAACTGGATGCAGCGCCACAAGTTCTCCGATCCGCTGCCCGGCACCCTGGAACTGAAAACCTGTGAACTCGGCGGCCGGCTCAGCGCGCATGTGGCGATGACCGCGACCGGCATCATCAGCGCCCCGGCATCCAGCCGACCCTGGTCCACTTCGAGGGCAAGGCAGGGTCCTACCGGCGGCCCAGCGTCGGGGACATCTTGCCGGTCGTCGTCGACGGCGCCGACCCGCAGCAGTTCCAGATCGAGTGGGACCAGGTGCCCACTCCGTCGGAGGTGCACGACCAGAACATGGAGATGCTTCGGGAAAAGGCCACCACCTCGCAGCTCGGCGGCGGCTTCCCCGGCATGGTCGGCCAGGGCAGCACCACCAACGTCACGGTGACCGGCGACCTCGGTTCCCTGCCGCCGCAGGCCCAGGCGCAGATCCAGGCGTTGATGGGTAACCTCGGCAAGGCATTCGACCAGTCTGCGGCCGGCACGAACGTCATCTTCGACCAACCCCAGGTCACCATCAACGGCCAGCCCGTCGCCGGGATGCCGGCCGGTTCGGGTTCGATGTTCGACAACCTTCAGCAGATGGCCGCCGCCGTAGCCGGCAACGCGCGGGCCGCCAATCTGCAACCGGCCACCGCGACCGTCCTCGCCGCGCACGACGCCCCGGTCTCGCCGCTCGCCGCCGGCCGGGTTCCCGGCGGTATCGTCGACATCACGCTGGACGTGCGCGGCCCGGACGGCTCTGCCTACACCGCCACCACGCGAGTCGCCTTCAGCTCCCTGGAACGCCGCGCCAAGCTCACCCAGCCCGGCATCGAGGTCCCGGTTCTGGTTCACCCCGCCAACCGCGCCCACGTCACCATCGACGCCGGCAAGATCCCCGGCTTGTAATCCGACCGGATGGTCGGCACTGCCGAACCAGGCCCGGACGGAGACAGAGGCCGGACGTAGCCGGATCGGGCCGGCCCCGGATCAGGTTGGGTCCGGATCGGGCCGGGCCCGGATCTGGTTGGGGATCGGGCCGTTCGGGCCAAAAACTTCCCCAGATTCGACCCAATCCCGGATGTCCACTCGGCCGAGGGAACCAGGGCCGCCGCCATCCCGTCTGTCGCGTCCTAACGGTGACCGGCCAAATACCCGCTCGAACGGCTCGCCAAACCAACCGATCTGACCGACCCTTCGTCCACTGTCCGCACCGGACGGTCACGCTCGGTCGACGAATCGCTGGCCTCCCCACCCGCGTTGATCATCCGACTGCTTGCGGGCTCGTCGTCCGCGAGCGATGGTCGTCGAGTCACGGCGTTTGCAGCGCACAACGTCCAATGCGGAATCCAGTGATCCACGTCGAATCGTTGGTGATTCACGTGGACCCGGCGGAAGGAACAGAGATGACCAACGTGGTGAACCCACAAGTTCTCGTTGACGCCGAGGTTTTCGACCCCTCCGGTGACAAGATCGGAAAGGTCGGTGAGGTCTACCTGCGCGACGATTCCCAGCAGCCAGCCTGGATCATGGTGAAGTCCGGTCTGTTCAACAACCACGAGACTATGGTTCCGTTGCAGGGCGCCAAAATGAGTGACCAGGGAATCCAGGTCGGCGTCAGCAAGGACAAGATCAAGGAAGCCCCGCGCATGGACCCCAACGGACATCTGTCCGAACAGGAGAGCGCGGAGCTGTACCGCTACTACGGTATGCGTCCGGATGTGCCGAACAGTCGCGGCCCGGTCGACGGTGCGATGCCGAACTCGCGGCAGGGCCAGCGGGACCAGGGGCGCGCCGGTGGCACGCCGGGTAACGGCCGACAGGACGGCACGGGCCGACAGGACGGCACGGGCCGACAGGGCGGCACGGACCGGCAGGGGATGGGCGGCCAGAACATGGGCGGCCGGGACTCGGGCCAGCAGGCGGAGATGGTGCGCTCGGAGGAGCAGCTCAACGTCGGCACCGAGCGGGTGGAAAGCGGCCGGGTACGGCTGCGCAAGTACGTGGTGACCGAACAGCAGCAGGTGACCGTGCCGGTCAGCCACGAAGAGGTGCGGATCGAGCGCGAGCCGATCAGCGCGGAGGAGCGCGCCCGCGTTGCCGAGCGGGGCGGCAAGCTGGAGGAGTCCGAGCAGGAGATCATCCTGCACGAGGACAAGCCGGTGGTGCGCACCGAAACCGTTGCGGTGGAACGGGTACGGCTGGGCACCGACACGGTGACCGAGGACCAGACCGTCGGCGGTGAGGTGCGCAAGGAGCGGATCGACATCGACAATGACCAGCAGGACCAGCAGTCGCGCAAGCGCAGGCCGGGTTCGGTGAACTGAGTTCGCCCCATATTCCGCCGAAGGCGCGGCCCACCACCCGACACCGGGCAGGCGGGCCGCGCCTTCGGCGGTGCGTACCCGCAGTGGACAACGGCCGCGCAGCAGGTTCGCACCTACCCGAAACGCGGCCCGACTCGCTCGCACCCCATCGATTCGGACACCCACCCACACGCCGACCACAGCGCGGACAACGCCCTCGCCTCACCGTAGCCACAGGCCACGGGCCGCCGCACCGCATGGTCGAGGAGCACGTCGACGGGCGCATGTACACGAGGGAGGCGTGCGCGCCGCCGACGGCACGATCCACTTCGGTCTCAGCAGCTGTCACGCCACCAGTGGCCTGTGCGCGAAACTCGTCGCGCACGGCCAAGCCCGCGCCTCAGTCGCCAGGCGCCTCAGCGCCATCGCCGCAGCCAACGGCAACGATCAAGGTCTGCGGGCGAGCCGGCAGATCCTGTTCGGTCGCCACCCGAGATCCGGGTCATTCTGCCGACGCCGGAAAGCATTCGTTCCAGCCGTATCGCTGACCCGCTGCCACTCGGCGCGGTGTGGGTCGCGGTGGAAGTGGGCGAGAACTCGATCTGACGATCTTCGTGGACCGTCCATGATCGTATGTATGGTGCCTGCGCGAGATTGGTGCCGGCGCGGTTCATGCCCCGGCACCCCCACCCAGGAGACCTCGCGTCATAGCGCGTCCTGGGTAGGAGTGTCACCGGCAGGTAGCCGCGATACTGGCCCGATCACCGGACCGGGGTGCTTACCGGCTCAGGTCACTGACCCTGGTTCGGCTGGCCACCGTTCTGGTCAGCGTTCGGGTCGCCACCCTGGTTCTGGTCGCCGTTCTGGTTACCGCCAAAAGACTGCTCAAGCTTGTCCGCGCCCTGCTGAAGCTGATCAGAGTGCTTACCACCAGTCTTCTGGTCGATGAACTCACGGGCCTTGTCAATGCCCTGGTCCGCCTGATCCGGGTGCTGGCTGATCATGTCCTTGGCCTTGTTCTTCAGATCGTCGAAATCCACGGTTTCCCTCCTCGGGTCGGCAACTCCGTACGCCCTGTCGCATACCCGACCCGCTCGCCGATAACCATACTGCCGCCGATACCACCCGCGTGGGTGACGATACGTGTGGACAAAAAACCGGTAGTTCGCTCACATTATCGGTATATCGCCAGGTCAATGCGATGATAATCCAGATTTCGCGCGCGCCGACCGAATAAATTTCGGCGTGTCAGGCGCGGTCGTGGAGGGTGACCTGGTAACCGTCGGGGTCGGCGAAGGT
>CAJCJE010000818.1 GCA_903970565.1 Candidatus Melainabacteria bacterium
CCAGGTGCCCCACGGCAGAACTATCGTTCACCGGTCCCGCGGTATCCGTCGGCGGGCAGCGCGCCGGTGCCTCCTGCGCCGCCGTTGCGGTCGGCTCCGCTGCCGCCTCGCCCGGACGCGCCGATCCCGCCGCCTCCTCGGGCCGTCCAGTCACCGGCCGCCCATCCGCGGCCGGCGCCGCGACACCAGCCGCTTCCGCCGTCCCACCCACCGGCCGGCGCACCCACCGGGTACAACCTGATCCCGGCCTACACCCCGCCCCCTGCCGTCACCCCGCCGCCTGCCGTCCACCCCATTCCGGCGCCCGCTCCCGCTCCGGCGCCGGTTTCGCAGCCGGCCTCTGCGCTGCCGCAGCCTGTTGTCCCCGCCGCTGCACCGAGTCCGACCCCGACCCCGATCCCGACGGCGCAACCGGCCGGGGCGGCGCCGATGGTGGAGACCCTGGTGCTGGACAAGGACCGGACGACCTCCTTCGTGTCGACCGGGGCCTCGGTGCTGGCGTTCATGGACCAGGTGTTGCGGGTGGTGAAGTGGGCCGCCGCCGCGCGGGCGGACAGCAGCCGGGAGAACCAGCCGAACCCGATCGTGTTCCTGCTCGGCGGGACGCATTCCGGCCAGGTGCTCCTCGCGACCGCGTTGCGCCAGCACCTGCACAACGGGGGTGCGTTGCCGCGCAACTACATCATGCGCGACACCGGCCGGCGCCTGTTCGACGACGGCAAGGAGCCGATGGTCGGCCAGCGGCTGCTCACCATGTTCAACGACAACTGCGTCACCAACAAGCAGCTGTACCTGGTGCGGCGCGCGGACGAGCTGTTCAGCGACGAGTCGCGCGAGGCGGTGTGCGCGACCATCGCGGCCATCGCGGGCAACCGGGAGGCCAAGGGGGTGCTGGTGCTCGCGGGCAGCGCGAAGTTCCTCAGGACCGTCAACGAGTTGGCGCCCGGCGCGATCAGCTCGACCACGATCTACCGACTGCCCTCCTTCGCCGATCCGTTGGTGCGCGCCACCTTGCTCGACCAGCTGGCCACGGACAGCAACCTGCGCCTGGACCCGCCGGCCAGGGATCGGCTGCTGGCCTACGCGGGCAGCGCGCAACGGGCCGGCACCCTGGTCGGCGGCGACTGCGTGGTGGTTCCGCTGGAGGTGGCCAGCCGGGCGGCGGTGGCGCGCGGCGCCGACTCCGACCTGGTGGACGGCCAGGTGCGGATCACCGAGGACGATCTCACCGGCCTCGCCGCGCCGGAGGCCGAGGCGGACCGGCCCAGGACGACGGCGGAACTGCTCGCCCAACTCGACGGCATGGTCGGCCTGCGGTCGGTCAAGGACCAGGTTCACTCGATCATCGCCGAACTCGCCGTCGGACAGCGGCGCAGGGCCAGCGGGATGAAGGTGGCCACCCAGAGTCGGCATCTGGTGTTCACCGGCAATCCGGGTACCGCGAAGACCACGGTGGCGCGGCTGATCGCGGAGATCTACCGGTCGATCGGTCTGCTGCGCGGCGGGCACATCGTCGAGGTGCAGCGCGCCGACCTGGTTGCCGGCTTCGTCGGCCAGACCGCGCCGAAGACCCGCAAGATGTGCACCAGGGCGATGGGTGGGGTGCTGTTCATCGACGAGGCCTACGAACTCGCCGGCGGCAGCGGCTCCGACTTCGGCGGCGAGGCCATCGCGGAACTGTTGACCCAGATGGAGAACCACCGCGACGAGCTGATCGTCATCGCGGCCGGCTACCCCCAGCAGATGGACGAGTTCCTGGACGCCAATCCCGGCCTGCGGTCCCGGTTCGCCAACCGGGTCGACTTCCCGGACTACTCCAACGCCGAACTGGCCGAGATCTATCGGCTGATGGCCTCCGACGCCGGCTACCGGCTCACGCCCGACCTCGTCGAGGCGCTGCCCGCGCGGATGGCGCGGATCAGCCGGGGGGAGGGGTTCGCCAACGGCCGCTCCGCGCGCGGACTGCTCGAATCGACCATCGCCGGCCAGTCCCGCCGGCTCAACGCGCTGCCCGGCGCGGACGCCGCCTCGCTCGACGAACTGCTGCTGGCCGACCTGCCGGGCGCCGGCGCGGGCGGGGTCGGTCAGGTCGACGACGCCGGGCCTCGGCGCGGTCTGGCCGAGCTGATGGCCCAACTGGACACCATGATCGGCCTGGACGCGGTCAAACAGCAGGTGCGGGCGATGACCGCGGCCGTCCGACTGGATGCCCGGCGGCGCACCGCCGGGTTGCCGGTGACCCCGCGCGGCCGGCACCTGGTCTTCACCGGCAACCCCGGCACCGCGAAGACGACCGTGGCCCGGCTGGTCGCGCAGATCTACCGGGAACTCGGCGTGCTGTCCTCGGGCCATCTGGTGGAGACCGGCCGACCGGACTTCGTCGCCGGCTTCGTCGGCCAGACCGCGCCGAAGACCCGCAAGGTCTGCGAGAAGGCGATGGGCGGGGTGCTGTTCATCGACGAGGCCTACGACCTCGTGCAGGAGGGCGCCAACGACTTCGGCCGGGAGGCGGTCGCGGAACTGCTGGTGCAGATGGAGAACCACCGCGACGACCTGATGGTCATCGCGGCCGGCTATCCCCAGCAGATGGACCGTTTCCTGGACGCCAATCCCGGCCTGCGCTCCCGGTTCGGCGCGACGGTCGGGTTCTCGGACTACTCCGACGAGGAACTGGCCCGGATTCTCGACGTCATGCTCGCCGCCCAGGGCTACCAGGCCGATCCCGGCCTGACCGCCGCGATCCCGGCCGCGGTCGGCCGGATCGACCGGGGTAACGGCTTCGCCAACGGCCGGTCCGTGCGCGGCCTGGTCGAGCGGATGATCGAACGCCAGTCGCTGCGGCTGGCCGGCCCCGAGGTGGACATGGACACCCTCCCGGACGCGGCACTGACCCTGCTCACCGTCGAGGACCTGCCCCCGGAGTTCCGCCCCGCAGGCAGCTGATCAGCATGATCGTTACGTGGTGGCGGGCACCCGGCCGGCAACCGGCGGGCCGTGCGCGGCGCCG
>CAJCJE010000819.1 GCA_903970565.1 Candidatus Melainabacteria bacterium
GCACACCGCCGAGACCAGGCGCTTCCCCCGTATCTCACCCGTCGACAAGGACTGACCAGCCATGACTTCAGCGCCCATCTTGGCGGAGACCCCGCTCATGACGGTCATCGCCGCATCAGTTGTCCGGCAGGGCGCCGGGCCGTGGCCCCGCCCAGTGCGAGTCTTTCTCAACGGCCACCACTGCCACCAGTACCGGATGGTCGAAGGCTTCTACGAGTGCGCCCATGTCCACGTCCGACGGATCGCTCCTGCTCGGCGCGGGATACGCATCCGATGAGCACCGTATCCACGCCTCGGTACCCCGCTGATCAGCCCAACGACACGCTGCCCACGATCGCCGCACCAGACATGACCTATACGCCGCAGCGCTATGCCGCCTTGCGGGCGACCGGCCAGAATCTGATCGTCGCCACATTCGGCGACGTCCTGCAACGCGCCGATGGCCTGGACCTCGACCAGGAAGTGTTCGCCGCGCTGGCCGCCCTGCACACCGCCGGCTACCTCCGTCCCCAGCCCAGCACCCCATTGACGACCGCACCGTCACCGACCACACCGCCGACGCCGAGGCAGGCCACCGCGCGTGTGCGCCGGCCATCCGATGGCACCTGCGTGCCGGTGCGGCTGACGCTGCGCGGCTGGGGACTGCTGGACCGGTTCCGCCTGGAACACGGCCGCCGCGCGGCAACCAGTGCCACTGCGGTCATGAATCCGGCGTACGCCGGCCCTGACGTCCGGACGGCGAACCCGCCGCCTGGCGAGCAACAACCACGAGACCACGTGCGCCAACCGCACGTGGCTGAACAGAGAGGAGTTGATCAACCATGACCGCTGCCGTGGTGGACACACAGGAGGCCAACCCGCAGGCCGCTGACCGCGACGCGTTCGACCTCGACGTGCAGGTCGAGACCGAACCGATGCGCGTGGAGGACACCGCATGCTCCACCGATGACGGGTGTGGGACGACCTGCGAGATCTCGGCGTGCCACTCGCAGAAGTGACCTGGCGACGGTGAACAGATCTTGGGGCCGGGCAACCCGCCCGGCCCCAAGATCGTGATGGAGGACGTGTGCATATGCCCCACGACATAGCCACAAGCAAGGACTTCGCCGACTTCAACGACTACCAGCACTGCGGCGTCGGGCTGCTGCGGGCGACCGCAGAACTCATCGAGGTGCGTCGCTGGCCTGAACCCGACAACCCGGCGGATTGCATGGCCTGGCTGGCCGACACCTGGCAGATGCCCGGCATCGCCCCGGCCATCCGGCACGCCAGCCCTGTGTTGGCCAGTCGCGTGACTACGATCCTGGCCAGAACGGACGCCCCAGACCGCGACGCGCAGCGTGCCGCGATGGCCGTGGTCCGCTACGTCCTCCGGGCCCAGGGCCGCCCTACTCCGTTCGGCACCTTCGCCGGTGTGAGCCCGCTGTCGGTCGGCGCCAGCACAAAGGTCCAGTGGCACGGCGCACACCGGCCGGAGGTACGTGCGGAAACCCGCTGGCTGCACCAGATCCTCACACAGTTGGAAGCTTGTCCGCAGCTGCTGTCGCGGTTGGAGGTCATGGTCAACGACACTGGGCGGCTGCACGCCGGGCGGTGGGAACTACCTGGCCAGACCAAGGTCAGCGTCCGCGTCACCCCGGCGGTGGCGCTGGTCCGCGACGAGGCTGCCATCCCGGTCGGTTTCGGTGTGCTGGCCGACAAGCTGGCGCATACTTTCCCTGGCTCCACGACGCCCGGCGCGATGCTCACTTTGTTGTTGCGGCACGGTTTGCTGCTCAGCACGCTCCGCGCACCGAGCACGGTCACCGATCCGTTGGGGTTCGTGGTGGACCGACTGCACGAGGCCGGCGCCGCCGCACTGCCGGTCGCACCGTTGCTGGCCGAGCTGGAGACTATCCACCGGGCGATCGGCGCGCACAACCACAACCCGAGCGAACGGGCGCGAGCCTCGGTGGCCGACCGAATGCGCACCCTCGCGGACTCGGTGCGCGTACCGCTGGCCCTGGACCTGCGCTTGGACGCCCATGTGCAACTCCCACAGGTCGTGGCGCACGAGATGCAACGGGCCGCCGGTGTCCTGGCCCGGCTGGTCCGCCAGACCACCGGCAGCCGCGCCTGGCGCGACTACTTCACTGCGTTCGTCGACCGGTACGGCACCGGCACGCTGGTGCGTCTGCGCGACCTCGTGGACCCGGACGCCGGTCTGGGCCTGCCGCGTGGTTATCCCGGCAGTGCCCCGGCAACCCGGCGCCACGTGCTCTCCGACCGGGACGAACACCTGCTCGCGCTCGCCGCACGGGCCAGCGCGCTAGGCCAGCAGGAGATCACGCTGGAGGACACCGCGATCGAGCGACTAGCCGCCGCCGGAGGCGGTCACGACGCCTTACCACTCGCCATACCTCCGCACCTCGACCTCGGCGCCCGCATCCACGCCACCAGCCCCGCCGCGCTGGATCGCGGTGAGTTCACACTGACCGTCTCACCCGGCCGCGCAGCCGGGACGCTGACGTCACGATTCACCACCCTGGTCCCCGAATCCGGGTTGGAGCGGGTCTTCGCCACGGTTCCGACCACCACCGTCGGAGCGGTGCCGGTGCAGCTGTCCTTTGCCCCGATCTTCCCGACCGCGGAGAACGTCTGCCGGGTGCCCGCCAGCTTGGACCTGATCTCCCTCGGCGAGCACACCACCGGCGGCTCAATCCCCGTGGACGACCTCGCGGTCACCGCCAACCACCGTCGCCTGCACCTGGTCGACCTGGCTAGCCGGCGGGTGCTGGAACCGCAGGTGCTGCACGCGCTCGCGCCCAAGCAGCAGCCGCCGCTGGCGCGGCTGCTCGGCGAACTGTCCCGTGCGCTGGCCCCCGGCTGGATAGGGTTCGACTGGGGCGCGGCCGACACTCTGCCCTTCCTGCCCCGGCTGCGGCACCGTCGAACGATCCTGTCGGTAGCCCGCTGGCGGCTCAGCCTGTCCGATCTACCCGAACTCAGCGGAGACCGGGCCCACCGGGATCGGGCGGGCTGGGATCGAGCGCTGGAGATCTGGCGGGCCAGTTGGCGCTGCCCCAACCAGGTCGAGCTACGCGACTTCGACCAGCACCTGCCCCTGGACCTGACCGTGCCCGCGCACCGCGAGATCCTGTACCGACACCTGCGCCAGCACACCGAGGCAGTCTTGTCGGAGACCGTCGACCCCGGCGCGGACAGCTGGCTGGGCGGGCACCCGCACACCGTGGTGCTGCCGCTGGTCTCCCGTCGACCACCCGAACCCGCCGTGCCCGTCTCGGACCTGCCAGTCCTGACCAGCGACCATGTGCAACTGCCCGGCGCGGCCGGCTCGTCCTGGCTATACGTCAAGCTGTTCTTCCCCACCCAGCGCATCGATCACTTCCTCGTCCACGCCCTGCCCGCCCTGCTAAACACCCTGGACGGCCGGCCCTGGTGGTTCGTCCGCTACCCACAAGCCCGCGACATCGACGAACCCGACCACCTCCGGCTGCGGGTCCGCGTCCACGGCGATCGGCCGGGCGACACAGAGCAGGCCCTGGCCGCCGTCACCGCGTGGACGGACCGACTGCGCACCGACGGGCTGATCGGACGACTGGCGGTGGACACCTACTTCCCCGAAATCGGCCGCTACCAGGCCATGTCCGAGGCTGAGAACGTCTTCGCGGCGGACTCGGTCCTAGTCCTCGCTCATCTCACCCGCCTAAACCACCGTCCGGCACCGACGGTGCTGACCGGGCTGTCGCTGTTCGACATGGCCACCGGCTTCCTCGGAGACCGGCGCGTGGCCGCCGACTGGCTGAGCACCCGAACCCGGCACGCGGTCGCCGACCGACCAGTGCCCGAGCGCGCCGACGTCACCGCAATCACCCGGCTGGCCCGCAGCGACCGGCAGACCTGTGCTCGCGGCTGGTCGGCCGTCGCCGACGCTTACGCCTTGCGCGAGGCCGCTCTGGCACGCTACCGGGCCGCGCTGCCCACCAGCATGGACAGCGACGCACTCGATCAAGTGCTGCGCTCCTTGCTGCACATGCACCACAACCGCGCGCTGGGCGTGGACCGGGACCGCGAAGCGGTATGCCTGCGGCTGGCTCGCCACGCCGCAGCGGCCTGGCGAGCCAGCCAGGAACCGGCATGATCACGCCGAA
>CAJCJE010000820.1 GCA_903970565.1 Candidatus Melainabacteria bacterium
GACTACGACACCTACGGCGGTGCATCCGGCGTGGATTTCAGTCGTGGTGATCCCGTCGATGTGTTCGCCCGGCTACAGATCTTCGTCGAGTACGACGCGGACGGCCGGGAGCGCAAGCTCGTCACGACCACAGTGCCAGGCCACCCCGGACCGTGGATCTTGGCCTACAGCGCGGTCGAGAAATTGCATTTGGCTAAACACGAGACAGACGTCGAATACTCCGCCATACCCGGACGGCGGCTGTTGGCCACAATGCGGCCCGGCACCGGTGTCTGGTTCGACCACGAGTTTCCCGGCGGACGCAAGATTCTGCTCCCGGCAGCCGATTTGTCCATACCGGACCTGCCCGAGACCGACTGACGCCCTGGTCAGGCCCACACACCGAATCGTTGATCTTTCCAGGGGGTTCGCATGGCCTCGCGCCACGACCAGCAAGCCAGAGTTGACGAAAGCCTGAATCAACAGGCAACGGAATCCAGCGATGCGGACCAGCCGAGTCCGCCTCACACGAATTCCTCGCGGCCACCGCTCCGGGACAGCGTCGCGTCGGTCTCCTTGCCGCCCAGCTCGGACGATCTCGACGTCACGACCAGCAGTGTGCGTCGAACCGGTGCCGCGATCAGTGACCTTCGTGGACTGGTCGCGCTCAACTCGGTCGATTCCACTCTGCTCACCGACAAGGTCGTCGGGCACCCGGGATTGGCGCGGGCGTTGAACGACTTCGTGGACTACTGGCACGACCAGCTGGGCGCCTACGCCGCCCACCTTGAGGACACCGGGCAACAACTCGAGGCGACGGAATCGAACTACCAGTCTACCGACGAGACCGCCGCCGACACCCTGTCCGGTTTGGGCCCTGACGCCGACGGTTCGGCGATCACAGGAGGTGACTCTGCATGGTGACGACCTCGGCCGACCCGATACATACGGCACCCTCCGCGAGGACGGAACTCACGCGAGCCGCTGTGGTCCTCGCCGAATTCCACGCCCAACGGCTTGACATCGCAGGGGTCCTCACCACGCTGGAGACGAGCATCCTCGTCACCCCGGTGGCTGACCACCGCCACCTGCTGATCGGACACGGGCGTGGCGTCACCTGGATTCCGACGTTCACCTCCGAAGATCAGCTGCGCCGATACGCCATCCAACGGTGCGAAGCCGGCCGGCCCTGGCGCTACCTCGGCATCCGAGGAGCCCACCTGCTCGGGCCCATTCTCAACGAACTACCGAGGCCGTGCGGGCTGGCCATCGACATCGCCGGTGCGTATCCGCTCCTGTTGCCACGACGACCACACCCCTCCGCTCGCGGTATCGACGGGAGGTCCGTCCGATGACCAGCCCGGGATACCAAGTCAATCCCGCCTCGCTGCAAGAGACCGCCAAAGGCATCAACGACACCATCTCCAACCTGAAGTCCCTGGGTGTGGCCGGCACCGCGGACGCTGGACGCGGCTTCTCCGATATGGAGCTCACCGGCATGCAGGTCGGACACGCGGGTCTGATGAACGGGTTCAACGATTTCTGCAACAAAGGGTCGTGGGGCGTTCGCACGTTGGTGCAGGACGGAAACCAGTTCGCCTCAACGCTGAACCTCAACGCCGGCAGTTACGCCGACATGGAGCAGTACGCCTCGGGCACCTTCAAAGATCTCTACTCCGACGCGCTGGGCAATCCTGACCTCACCGATCAACAGGTCGAGTCCGAGTCTTGGGGCACCGTGCTCGCCGACAACCCGATCAACGATGTCATGCACCCCGACTACAGCGCGGCCTCGGCGGCGAAAGCGCGGGCTGACATTTCAGCGACGTGGAAGGCCGAAGGCCGCGACGTGATGAACGGCTTCGAAGGTATGAACCAAACCCTGGCCAACCAGGCAGGCGTCGGCGCCCAGTTCAACCAGGCCGAGAACGACATGTTCGGGCCTGCACCGGACGCTGATTCCGCGCCGGCCGGCACACCGAACAGCTCCGGCGAGGTCATGGAGTTCCGGTCGATCAAGGCGCAGGGGCACTAAATGGGACTGGGAGACTTCCTCGACAGCATCGGTGACACGGTCGAAAGCGGGTTCGACGATGTCGTCAACGGAGCCAAGCACGCCGTGGGCACCGTCGTCGACGACGGTGCCCACGTCCTCGGCGATGGGCTCAACGTCCTCGGCTTCCACGGTGCCGCTCAAGACGTCGACAACTTCGGTGACTCGGTGGCCGACCACCTCGGCGACCAGGTGGCGGAAAAGGAGCTCGGCCAAACCACCGACCCGACCCAGCTGATCCACGGCGACGTCGGTGCCATCCACACGACCGGCTCCCGGCTGCAAACCTTCTCCACCGCGTTCGGCGAGACCTCCCAGGGCTTGTCCGGCATCGACACCGACCACTGGCAAGGCCAAGCCGCGGACGCCTTCCGCGCTCAGTATCAGCAACATCCCCAACAATGGTCCAACGCCTCCGAGGCGTGCGGTACCGCAGCCAGCGCCTGGAACAACTACGGCGACACCGTCAGTTCCGCCCAGCAGCAGGCCCAGAACGCGATCACCCTTTACCAGCAGGGCACCCAAGCCACCCAGCAGGCACAGGCTCGCTTCAACCAGGCCGTCACCACTTTTCAACAGCAGGCCACCGCGTACAACGCCGCAGCCTCGGCCGGCCAGGATCCCGGGCCGATGCCCCAGGCCCCAGCAGCCTTCACCGACCCCGGTGCCGCCGATCGGGCTCAGGCCCAACAAATTCTCACCACCGCACGGCAGCAGCGCGACACCGCGGGAAGCCAGGCACAGCAAGCGATGGCGAACGCGGCGGACAAGTTCCCCGCCATCCCGGCTTTCACCCAGCGCATGGAAGACGAC
>CAJCJE010000821.1 GCA_903970565.1 Candidatus Melainabacteria bacterium
TGCCCACGCCGCACGGTCCGCTCGACGTGAGTTGGACCGTCGGTACCGGACAGGTTTCGTTCAGCCTCACCGTCTCCGCGCCGGGCGGCACCGCCGGTACGGTTTCGATACCCACGAACGGAAAACAGGTGCGAGTTCGACTGGACAACCGCCCGATGGCAACGACATCGGTTGCCGGTGGCAATGTGAGCGTGCATGTCGGTCCCGGCCGGCACGTGATCACGGTGTACGCCAACTGAACATGCACTGACATCGCCCGGTTCCCGTACGGATTCCTGCCCCTGTTGCGCGGGAATCCGTACGGGACCTGCGCGCGCGGGGTGGTTCGCCGCCGTGGCGCGTGACTGTCCCATCGCGTGACTGTCCCGTAGTGACGAGAACCTCATGACGGTCCGGCACCACGGCCTCCCATACCGGCACCACGGCCTCCCGTACCGGCAACTGGCCCGGCCGAACCGGCAAGTTCGCGTTGCCGTATTCGTACCGACCAGCCCGACGAGACTCCCCCAGCGGACCGTCCCGCCCACTTTTCACCTCCAGTGCGCCACGGCGAATACGTCGCACTTGACGTCGCACTTGACGTCGCACTTGACCGCGCACGATATCGGACTGACTTTCTCCGCCTCCCGAAACGGAATCACCATACGGAGGCGATATTTCGACCGCCAAAATCGCTCATGAGCGTAGATTCACCACCCAAAAGAACACGCCCTGATGCGTTGCGGTAGCAGCCGACGGCCGCTCGCCGCAACCCGATTTCCTCACGCCACCCCAAGTTGTCCACATCAGCCCCCGCCATCCACACCTGCCACCCACTCCCTTCTCCCAAACGGGTGAAGCCGGTAGACTGGAGCAGGGCCGCTCCCCCTGGGAATGGGTGGGGGTTTGTACTTATTGTCTCCCAGACAATTTTTGGGCGCGCGTAGATGGTGGTGCGCGTTCATTCGGGTAGTAGCGGGTGGTGTTTTCGCGGGGTGTGTGATTGGCGGACGCCTTGGCCGGCCTGATCGGTTGAGCGGGATTTCCAGGAGCCGGAATGTGCCGCACCGATTGTCGTCGATACGCGATGTCGATCTTGCCAAGGAACCCCGCGCGGACCGGCAGGCGCTACCGGTCGGGCTCGTCAGGGCTGCCCAAGTGTCTTGCTAGCAGACAGCGACCACCGTAGGTTCGAGCAGCCTGGTTGTGGCCGACCAGCGTGGAGACATGTCCGCCGGACGGCTCCTCACCCGCGCGGAGAGAAGGTGGTCGAGCAGCAACACACATGGGCTGATGACTGCCCCGACGAGGGACGCCGTAGATCAGCCGCGCTGTGCGACGTGCCATCGGTATCAACTGGTGGATCGTCGCCATTCTCCCTTATGTCAGAGAACTGGGGCTTTGTCAAGGGACTGGGGATCTTGTTGAACACACACTTGAGCTTTCACATCCTGGGCGCCCTGGATGTGCGCGCCGACGGCCGCCGGGTCGCCGTCGGCGGACCGCGTCAACGCACCGTGCTCGCCATGCTGCTGTTGGCCGCCGATCGGGTGGTGTCGGTGGACAGTCTGGTCGAGTCCATCTGGAACGGTCGACCACCGGCCACCGGACGCACGCAGGTCGCCATCTGCATCGCCGGGCTGCGCAAGACCTTCAAGGTCATGGGCTGCACCGAGGACGTGATCGTCACCGCGTCGCCAGGGTACCTGCTGGTCACGGGCAAGCATCGGCTCGATGCCGCGGAGTTCACCGCACACGTCGAGGCGGCGCACGCCGCGGTCGCGCAGGGGCGTAACGCAGAGGCCGCGGACATGCTCGGCGCCGCGCTGGAGCTGTGGAACGGCCCGGCGCTGCTCGGCGTGAGCGGCTCTCTGGCGGAGACCGAGGCGGCCCGGTTGGAGGAACAGCGACTGACCGCCTACGAGTTGCGTACCGCGTTGCGACTGGAACTGGGCCAGCATCGCACGTTGATCAGCGAACTCAACGTCGCCGTCCGCCAGCATCCGCTGCGCGAACAGGTCAGGAGTCAGCTCATGCTGGCCCAGTACCGGGCGGGTCGGCGGGCCGAGGCGTTGGAGACGTTCCGGCAGGGACGGCTCCGGTCGATCGAGGACATCGGCATGGAACCCGGCGTCGAGTTGCAGCGGCTGCACGACTCGATCCTGCGTGACGACGGGTCGCTGCAACCGCGACCGGCCGAGCCGGCGAGTTATCCCGGCGTGGTTACTCCGGCCCAGTTCCCGCCGGACGTGCCGAACTTCGTCGGCCGCGACCATGAACTGTCTATTTTGGATTACCTGGTCGCGGACGAACGGCCGGGCCGGGCCCCGATGGCGGGATTCGTCACCGGGACCGGTGGGGTCGGCACGACCTGCCTTGCCCTGCACTGGGCGCACCGGGCGGCCGAGAAGTTCCCGGACGGTCAACTCTTCGCCGACCTGCACGGCTACGACGAGGACATCGCACCGGTCGACCCGTCGACGGTGTTGGCGTCGTTCCTGCGCGCCCTGGGCGTGCCCAACGAGCGGATTCCGACCGACGCGCAGGAGCGCGCCACGCTCTATCGCAGTGTGCTGAGTGGTCGGCGAGTGCTGGTACTGCTGGACAACGCGGGCTGCTCGTCGCAGGTATTACCACTGCTGCCCGGCAACGGCGACTGTCGGGTGGTGGTCACCGGCCGTCGGCCACACGGCGAACTGCTCGGCGGCCACGCCGCGGTCCGGGTCAGGTTGGCTCCGCTGAGCGAATCCGAGGCCACCAGCCTGTTGACCGCATTGATCGGCGACGGGCGAGCCGACGACGACCCGGTCGGTGTCCGCAGGCTGGCGGAGTTGTGCGGGCGGCTGCCACTGGCCCTGCGGATCGCCGGGACGCAGCTGGCGGCGAAGGCGCACTGGAGCGTCCGGCATCTGGTGGACCGGTTGGCCGACCCGGCTCGCCGACTCGACCTGTTGGACGGCACCACCCGCGAGCTGCGCGGCCGGCTCGAACCGAGTTACCGACGGCTGACGCCGGCCGCCGCGCGCATGTATCGCCTGCTCAGCCTGGTCGAACCTGCCGACTTTCCCGGTTGGCTCGGCGCGGCCCTGACCGACAGCAGCGAGGAGGAGGCCGAAAAGGCCATCGAGCAGTTGGTCGACGCGCAGCTGATCGGGGTCGCGTTCACCGCACCCGGTGGCGTCCGCTATCGGCTGCGCGGCCTGCTTCGGTTGCACGCCGCCGAACACGCGCGGGCCGAGGACGACTCGGCACAGCGGGGCAGGGCCATCGAGCGGGTCCTCGGTGGCTGGCTGTGCCTTGCCGGGGAGGCATACCGGCGCACGGTTGGCCATCCGCATTCGGCCGCGCACCAGCTTCGGCCGGCCTGGCAGCCGAGTCAGGCCATGCTGACCGAACTCCTGGCCGAACCGCTCGGCTGGTTCGACCAGGAACGCCACGCGCTGCTGGTTGCCGCCGAACGGTACGCGGGACCGGGGTCGGCGGCGGAGGCCGCCGGGCTGGCCGCGATCACCCACGGATTGTGCACCGTGTGGGAGGACACCGCACGGGAGGAGGATCGGCACCCGAGGCGGGTCCGGCAGGATGCGTTGTTACCGGCCCAGGACCACCGCCCATCGCTGGGCCGGTCGGCCGGTGAACTCGGTCTGTCACCGGAGGTGTTCCACAGCCCTGCGGAACCCTGAACTCGACCACACGTGGTCGCGGGCCAACCCGGTCGCCGCTCCGGCCCCCCGACGGCGACCGGGTCAGGTCTGTCCCCTGTACTCGTTGCAGACCTTCTTGGGCACCACCATCCGCCAGGCGTCCAGCACCAGCTCGCGCAGTTCTTCCCGGTCCACCTCGGCCAGCCGGAGCCGAACCCAGTTGTAGCGCATGTCCGATTCCACGGGTAACTGGAACTTGTGCGGTTCGCCGGCGACGAGCGCGGCCCGCTCATGCTTGGGATAGGCGAAACCGAGCACGGTCTCGTCGGGTGACAGCGACAGGAACACGATCCGGCCGACCCGGAACTTCACTCGATCCCGTACCAGCACCTCATAGGCGCGCGGCAGCGGCGTGGCGAGCGCGCGCACATCCTCGGCGGTGGACATGGGACGCATTGTGCGACACCGGTCCGACGGTTTCGCGAACGCCGTGGTGGGTGGGGCCGGTGTGATCCGGCCCCACCCACCACGGGATGCGATCGGTCA
>CAJCJE010000822.1 GCA_903970565.1 Candidatus Melainabacteria bacterium
CGAGTACGGCTACGAGTTCGGCACGGTCGGCAGCAGGCTGGACGATCTCGCTGAGGCACTGCCCAGGATCGAACAGCGCTGGGAGAAACTGAATCCGGTGCCCACCCGCAAGATCCCGGTGCTGATCGGCGGCGGCGGCGAGAAGAAGACTCTCAAACTGGTTGCCAAGCACGCCGACATCTGGCACTCCTTCTCCAGCGGCGAGGAGTTCGCGCACAAACAGCGGGTACTCGCCGCGCACTGCGCCGACATCGGCCGCGACCCGGCGGAGATCGAGTGCTCGGTCGGCGTCAGCGGCAAGCCGGCCGAGGTCGGACCCGCGCTGCGCGCCCTCGGCGTGAGCACGTTCACCCTCGGCGTCGGCGGCCCGGACTACGACCTCAGCGCGCTGCGCGAGTGGGTTTCCTGGCGCGACGCGGAAAACGGCTGACCATCAGCCGACGCGGTGGCGCGGCCCTGAAGGTCACGCCACCGCGTCGGTGAGCAACGCGGCCAGTTTCGTCACCGTGTTCCAGTTGCGAGCGGTGACCGTGACCTTCAGCTTCCGTTCGACGAACGGGCCGACCTGCGGTGCGGCCTGGACCCCGTCCGGGCACCACTGGTAGATCACCCGGTCCCCGAGGCTGATCTGTTCCGGCGACAGCGCAACGGGATCATGCGTGGCCAGCAGGTCCGCGTCCGGGCTCGCGGAGAGGAACAACGCCATCATCCGCGAACCGTTGGTGGCGACCTCGGCGAGCGGATTGCCGGCGATCACCGCGTCGAGTTCCTCGGCCGTCCTGATCAGGCATCGGACGGTGAGCCCCCACCTGTCGCTGATGGCTTGTTCGATCCGCGCGGCCCACTGCGCCGACCTGCCTCTGGCGACGGTGACGACCGCGTTGCCGCTCTGTAGCAGCGTCCGCACCTCGGTACAGCCCAGGCCGGTCAGCAGCGCACGCAGGTCGGCCATTGCGATCGTCGCCCTGCCGCCGACATTGATACCACGCAACAGCAGCGCATATCGCGTCATCGCAACCCCTTTCCGGCCCGGAGTCTAGGCCGCCGCCGCGCCTGCGCCCCTCCGAAACCCCGTGCACCCGGTGGTGGCGGTGTCCGGGGGCAGGGAGGAACATCGACACCGTGGATGCCAACCAGGCCAACCAGTTCAACGCGGGCCGGTTCAACGCGGACCGGTTCGACGAGGCCGTTGACGCGGAGTTGGCGGCGGCCCGTCTCCGGGTGCTCTCGCAGGTCAGCAAACTCGGCGAGTACGGCGGCCCCACGCTGCGGCCGACGAGCCTGAACACCCAGCAGCGAATGCGGGAACCGTATGCCGAACTGGCCGCCAAGCTGGACGCGCGGGCGCGGGCCGGCTGCTCGGCCGAGGGCGAGGACCATCCGCGCCGGGCGGCCGCGATCCGGGGCGCGGTCCCGGCCGGGCTGCTGGCCGTGCTCGGCGCGGTGCTGCTGGTCGTCTCGGTGGCCGGCGCGGCGGTGACCGGCGGCGGGCAGGTGCTGATTCTGACCATTCTCGGGCTGATCGCGCTGGTCGGTGGCATCGGCACGGCGGTGCCACTGGCGGTGTACGCGAGCAGGGACCCACTGCGGTTGACCTCGGCCGACCGGCACGGCCTGCACGAGGCGAAGCGCTGGGAGTCGCGGCAGGGCTGGATCGGGCCGCAGTCCGGTTCCCCGCAACGCCGGCTGGTGATCATCGCGCGTGACCTGGTCGAGCGGATCGTGGCCAGTCCGGCCTGGGTGTCCGGGCACCTCGACGCGCATCGCACCCAGCTGGACCTCGTCCGGGAACTCGACCAGATCGACGAGCAGGCCTTCGGCCTTGCCATGCTGCGTGCCCAGCTCGCGGCCGGTCAGCCGGTGCCGGGCGACCCGCGGGCGGTGGCCGCCGACGCGGGCTGGCAACGACTGGTGGATCGGGTCGCCGGTCTGGCCATCTATGCCGACCGGTTGGCGCGGACCGGGCTGGAGCTGGACAGGCAGGCCGCCGAGTACGACGCCGCGTTCGCGGACGGTCAGGTGGCCGGGCTCGTCGCGGGTTCGGTCCGCGACGAGCTGGCCGCCGACACGCTGCGCTCGCTCAGCGCCGAGTTGAGCGCGCCGGCCGAACTGGGTGATCGGCCGGCCGGCGCCGGCAACTCCGAACAGGACCCGCCGACTACCAGCTTCGAGAGGTAGCGAACGAGTGCGCGGTGATCGCCTCGGACTTCTCCGGACGCTGGTAGACCGACTGCACCGCGACCCGGCCCGGCCCGATCAGCCGCAGCCAGACGCTGCGGTAGTTGAACGAGCGCATGAAGTTCAGCCCGCGTGAGTGCGGATACTCCAAATGCAGGTGCATCCGCACCGACATGTCGCGGTAGAGCAGCGCGCTGGGCTGGATGAGCAGCGTCTCGTTCGGCGCGAGGTCGCGGACGAAGGTGTTGCCCGGCGAGTGCAACAGCAGCAGTCCGGGTTGGGCCGGCGCGGTGAAAATGTCGCCGTACATGCCCATCGGATAGTGCGTCTCCCGGTCGTCGCCGCCTCCGGTGACGAACCAGACGCCGGAGCGCTCCCAGCTGTACTTGATCTGCCCGGTGGCGACCAGGAAACGGTGCTCGCGCACCCAGATCTGCTGCCCGTTCTGCAACGGCAGGGTCACGATGTCGCCGGCGTGGTTGTCGGACAACGCGATGTGGCCGGGCCCGCGCCCCTCCACCATGATCAGCGGCAGGCCGGCCATGACCCGGCTCCAGCCGCCGGCAAGGCTCATGTTCGACAGTTTCGCCGTGGTGTCGCACCACAACAGGTTGTGATGCGAGAAGTAGATCGAGTCCTCCTGCGCCAGCGTGAACTCCGCCGCCGGCACCTGGAATCCCTCGATCTGGCAGTACGACTGGCCGAACTGGATTCTGGCCATGTCCTTGATCGGCGGCTGTTTCTGCCAACCGGAGTCGCTGATCGACGCCTTCACGTTCACCGGGGCGCCACAGCGCACGCAGGATGTCTGGGTCGGGT
This sequence comes from Candidatus Melainabacteria bacterium, assembly GCA_903970565.1. GTDB lineage: Bacteria > Actinomycetota > Actinomycetes > Mycobacteriales > Pseudonocardiaceae > CAJCJE01. The sequence continues at coordinate 2,998 of CAJCJE010000822.1, forward strand.
CGCTTGCCTGCCGGCAGTATCGGCAGACGTAGGTACCGGGTGAGGTCATGTCCGCCTCACTCCGAGTTGTTGTGCACGTACATGGACTGGATGCCGACCCGGCCCGGTCCGGTCATCTCGGCCAGGTACATGCCCCGGCTGAGCAGACCGGTCTTGAGCGGAGTCTTGACCGCCGCCATGCCCACCGTGGAGTCCTTGTACAGGTAGGCACCGGGCTCGACGAGGATCTTCTCCCCCGGCTGCAACACCCGTTCGAACACGTTGCCGTAGCCGTGCAGCAGCAACAGTCCCGGTTGGCCCGCCGTGATGAACCGGTCCATGTACATGCCGCTGCCGCCGTGCAGGACGTTGGCCAGGCCCTTGATCCGGACGAACGAGTAGCTGATGCTGCCGGAGGCGACCAGGAAGGCGTGCTCGCGCACGTCCAGTTCCATGCCGGGATGCAGTGGCAGCACGACGAGTTCGCCGGGCGAGTCCTTGGAGAACGCGATCCGACCCGGTCCCTGACCGACAGTGACGATGTGCGGCATCCCGCCGAAGGAGCGCCGCATCCCGCCGCCGGTGTTCAGCGCGGAGATCGGGGCGCTCTCGTCCTTCCACAACATCACGTGGTGCTCGAAGAACACCGCGTCACCATGCCCGAGGTTGATCTCGGCCACCGGCACCAGCTCGCCCTCGACCTGGCAGGTGCTGTTGGAAAATCGAAACTCGGTCATGTCGCGCAGCCGGGGTGCTTCCCGCCAACCCGAGTCGCTGACCTTGTTGCGCTCGTCCTGTGGCGCGCCACAGGTCAGGCAGCTTGTCGTGCCAGGCGGATTCTGCCCCCTGCACCACTGACACTCGATCCGGTCCACGCGGTTCTCCATTTCGCCTTTGGGCCCCCACAGCCCAGCTGGATCGGGTAGAAGTTAGCAGTGCGTGTGGCTTTACCGCGCGCGACGCCAGTAGCGGTAGGGTTGCGATTCAAATCGGTTGGCTGGTCGTGGAGGCTGGGCGTGGCACTGTTCGGGCGGGAATTCATCGCGGTTCCTGACGACCGCAAGGGTCAGTTGGTTTTCAAATGGCCGGACGTGAGCATCCGGCGCTTCACCCATGCGATCGTCAATGCCGACGAGGTCGCGCTGTTCGCCAACACCGGCCAGGTCGTGCAGACGATGGGCCCCGGTCGGCACCAGATCGACGCGAACGAACTGCCCGGCCTCGGCGCGCTGCTGGATCATCTCAGCGGTGGCAACGCCTATCGCGCCGAGCTGTACTTCGTCGGTAGCCGTGAGTACACGGGATTCACCTTCGGCGGCCGGATCGACGACGTGCAGGACCGGCAGACCGGCCTGATCGTGACCCTGCGGGTGTTCGGCGACTACGCCCTGCGGGTGTCCGACCCGATCCGGTTGATCACCAACCTGCTGAGCACCGTGGACGTCACCAACAACGACATGGTGTCCAACTGGGTGAGTGACCAGTTGCTGAAGGTGATGCGCACCGACGTCACCAGTCAGATCGTCCGCAACGGCTGGCCGATCCTCGGTCTGTCCGCCTACACCCCGGACATCGAGCAGGTCGTGATCGCCAAGGCCAACGAGCAGCTGGCCAACTACGGCGTGGCGATGACCCGGATGGGCAACTTCGACATCAACCTCACCCCCGAGGACGCCGCGCAGCTCAAGACGCTCGCCAAGGACACCAGTTACTCCCGGCTCGCGGGCGGCTTCAACCAGTACGCGGCCGGCGAGATGGCGTTGGGTGCCGGGCAGGGCATGTCGCAGGGCGGCGGCGCGGTCAGCGGCGCCTTCCTCGCCGCCGGTCTCGGCATGGGCGGTCAGGCAGCCGGCCAGGCGGCCATCCCGTCCGCGCCGCCACCGGCGAGCGGTTTCGCCGGTGGGACGCCCGGTGGTTACGTCGGCCCGCCGCCGGCCGGTGCTCCGCAGACCGGACCGCAGGCTCTCCCCGCCGGCCAGCAGCAGCCGGCACCGGCGCCGGCCACGGTGAACTGCGCGTCCTGCCAGACGCCGAACCCGGCCGGGGCGAAGTTCTGCATGAGCTGTGGCCAGCCGGTCGCGCCACCGGTCGCGCACTGCACCAACTGCGGCACCGAACTTCCGCCCGGCGCGCGGTTCTGCGGCAACTGCGGCACCCAGGCCGGCTGAACGCAACGCCTCTGACGGTCTCCCGTGGACAGTTCGCGCCACGGGTGACGCGGGCCGTGTTTCGACCAGGTGGACGGCGCCGACGGAGTGACCATCCGTCGGCGCCGCCCTGTCCGGAGAACTCCTCGGGGGGCAGCGGCGTCCGCATCCGGCCAGAGATTGCCCGGACCGGGATTCCAGCCGACGCGAGCACCATCGCGTCCACAGTGGATGTGCCGGTGCACGGTTCGTCAAGGGCACGCGGCAGGCTTCGCACGCTCAGGGTGTGCCGACCGGCGATGCCCACCGGGAACGAGCACGCTCATGCCCGGCCAGGACGGCCAGCAGGGTTTCGGCGAAGGGTCCGGAGGCGTCCAGGTAGCCGGCATGGCTACCGGGGAACTCGACCAGCCCGGCACCGACACTCGGGGCGAGCACGATGGCCGGGAACGCGAGCCGGTACTGCCGCGAGGTGTCGCCGATGGCGAAGATCAGCCGGTCGGCGGCTTTCGCCAACGCCGGTACATCGGGTTGGTAGCCGACGACCTGTAACAGCTCGTGGGCGAGGAAGAATTCCGGTTCGTCGGTGAGGGCGTCGAGAACGCGCGTCGCGTCCTCGGCCCGCTCCCGCACGGTCCGCGGGCCGGGTCGACCAGCAGCCGACTGCGTGAGTTGCCGCGCGCGTCGTAGGCGATGGTGGTGTAGCGCGCGGCGAGCGGTTCGATCACGAACTGGAAGACGTCCGCGTCGCCGGTGTTGCCACACAACAGAAGTAGCGGTGGTCCGTCCCCATGAACCTGGTAGTGCGGCTGGGCGCCGGGAACATCCGAAGTAGCCACTTCCCCCTCGTCAGGCTACGTCCAGCTCAGTCTGGAACGCGCCGCCCAGTAGTCGGTTTTCGGCATCGCGAGGCTCGCGAGTTCGTCGAGATCCTCGGCCTTCAGACGGACATCGACCGCGTCGAGATTGGACCTGAGCTGACCGACCCCGGCCGAACCGAGGAGCACGACGTCGGCCCAGGGTTGGGCGAACACGGTGGCGAGGGCGACCGCGTCGGTGCCGACGTCGTACCGGCGAGCCAGGGCCAGCAGCGGCTCGGGCGGTTGCACGGCGAGTCGGCCGTTGGCCATCGCCTCCTTGATCAACACCAGCGCGCCGCCCTCGTGCGCCTGCGCCAGTGCCGAGCCGACCGAGGTCTCCAACACGTTCCAGGTCGACTGGACCGCGGTGAAGACCGGTTGGCCGTCCCGGACCAGATCCAGCGCCCTGCGCACGGTGTCGGCCTGTCCGGGCCCGGAGGTGGAGAACCCGACCCGGACACCGCTGGTGGCCAGCCGCACCAGCGCCTCCTGCAACGGGATGTCGTCGAACAGTGGACTGTCCCCGGTCAGCGAGTGCACCTGGTACAGGCCGAGACGCCGACCGAGCAGGGCGCGGGTTTCGGCGAGCTGGCTGGTGAACTTGGCCGCCGAGTGTTCCTTCACCTCGTGCACGGCCGCGTCGCGGCGCCA
>CAJCJE010000823.1 GCA_903970565.1 Candidatus Melainabacteria bacterium
GGTCAAGCAGGCGTTGTTGCGGGCGATGAGCAAGGCCCGCCGCGAACTCGCCGTCAGTGAGGCCCGCTTCCGCGAGGTGTTCACCCGCTCCGCCGTCGGTATCGCGATCAGCACCCCGGACGGCGCGGTCGTCGAGGTGAATCCGCGCCTGGCCGAGATCCTCGGCTACGTCGCGGAGGACCTGGTGGGCAGGCCGATCAACGACTTCTTCCATCCCGACGAGATCGCCGACCTCTCCGAGAGCTACCAGGGCCTGTTCGAGCGCGCCAACGAACCCTTCCGCAAGCGCAGGCGCCTGGTCCGCGCCGACGGCCAGACCGCCTGGGTGTATCTGCTCGCCTCGGCGCTGCGCGATGCCGAGGACGGTCCCGGCCTGCACCTGACGATGGTCGAGGACGTCAGCGACCTGCATCTGGTGCAGGGCGCGCTGCGGTCGCAGTCCCTGCACGACGCGCTGACCGGCCTGCCCAACCGGCAGACCCTGTTGACCCGGCTGGAGAACATGCTCGGCGACAGCACCCAGTCGAGGTCGAGGAACCAGCACGTCGCGCTCTACCTGCTGGATCTCGACGGTTTCTCGGTGATCAACAACGGCCTCGGCATGGACACCGGCGACCTGCTGCTCAAGGCCGTGGCCAAGCGGCTGGAGTCGCTGTTCGGCCAGGACACCGTCGAGAACGACGACACCCTGGTCGCCAGGGTCGCCGGCGACGAGTTCGCGGTGCTGATCCGCTCGGCGGGGCCGCCGGAGGTGCTGGCCGTCGTCGGGCAGATCAACGAGGAACTCGCCGAACCGCTGCACCTGACCGATGGCGGCGTCGCCGTCTCGGCCAGCATCGGCGTCGCGCACTCGCCGGTCGGTCAGATCAACGCGGCCGAACTGCTGCGCGCCGCCGACGTCACGCTGCGCCACATCCAGTCGCTGGGCAAACGTCAGTGGGCGGTCTACGACCGGTACCGCGACCGGGGCGACCGGGCGAACCTGCGGTTGGCCGCGGCGCTGCCCGGTGCGCTGGAGTTCGGCGAGCTGGTACCCGAATGGCTGCCGTGGCAGTCCTTCGTCGAGGACCGCACGATCGCCGCGGCCATCCGGATGCGGTGGGACCATCCGGAGCAGGGCCCGATCGAACACGACCGCTGCGTCGCACTGGCCGAGCGGACCGGCGCGAGCCTGCCGGTCGGCGCCTGGCTGCTGGACGCGCTGTGCGCGCAGATCAAGAAGTGGCAGGAGCAGTTGCCGGGTGTCTCCGCCGGCGTCGGCCTCACCGCGATGCAGGCCAGCGACCCGGACCTGGTCGCCATCGTCGACTCCGCCCTGGACCGCTACAGCCTGGACCCGGCCCTGGTCTGGCTCGGGATTCCGGCGGCGACCCTGGCCGGTGACGACCGCGAGGCCTACGACAACCTGGATCTGCTCGCCGGCAGTGGTATCGGCGTGCTGCTCACCGAGGTCGGTTCCGGCTCCGGCGACCTGGTGCACGTCGACGAGTTGCCGGTGCGGGCGATCCAGTTGGCGCCCTGGTTCGTTGGCAAGGTGGCTGCGGCCGGACCGGAATCGCTGACCGTGCGCGCCGCCGAGAACATGATCAGGCTGGCGATGGATGCCGGTGTGTCGACCCTGGTACCGGGCGTGCGTACCGCCGAGGAGGCCACCCGCTGGCGTTCGGTCGGCGCCGTCGCGGCCAGCGGGCCACACTTCAACCAGCCGATGTCTGCCGACGGTATGGTCAAGCTGCTCAATCCTGGGCGAGGACAGTGATCTGATCCCGGTTGCGCGTGGACTTGAGCCAGGCCACCACGATGCTGTGAGAGGGTTGCGAGGAGTGACGATGGTCATTAGCCGTAAAGCCGGACTGCTTGCGACGGTCGCTGTTGCCGGAGTGCTTCTCGTTGGCTGCGACAGCGGGCCGGGGCAGGCCGGGTCCGCCGCGATCGTCGGCGGCAACGCGATCTCGCTGGACGCCGTGCAGCAGGAACTCAACGGGGAACTGGCCAACCAGCCCGCCCCGGCCGATGGCAGCACGCCGCAGTCCCCGGCGGACGAGGCACGCTCGATCCTCACCGAGGACGTCCGCAACCAGATCGCCGACGCGGCGATCGGCAAGTACGGCCTGGTCGTGCCGGCGCAGGCGGTCTCGACGTACCTCACCCAGAACGGCGGCCTGGACAAGCTCGTCTCCAGCAGCGGCCTGAGTGCCGGCAACATCCAGGACATCGCGCACAGCAACGTGGCCATGCTCGCCTACGCCGAGCGTTACCTGCTCAAGCTGCATGTCGATCTGGACCTGGCGCTGGTCAACGACCAGAAGACCGCCACCGCGACCGCCGCCAAGCTCGCCGCCGACCCGGCCGACGTGAAGAGCATCCTTCAGTCGGCCGCCGGCCCCAGCGGGCAGGTCTACCTCGGCCAGCAGATCACCGGCGGCAACATCGTCCAGAACGAAGTGCAGTACGAACAGCAGCAACAGCAGGGCGATGACGGCAGCAGTTCGCAGGGCGGCTCCCTGCTCCCCCTGTTCGCCGCGCAGTCCAACTCGGCGATCGCCTTCCAGTACTCCTCCCAGCAGTGGATGGTCGCGCTGGTGCAGCACGCCGACGGCAGCACCACCGCCTCCGCCGACGACACCACGGCGCTGGGCCAGTTGCAGCCCGAGGTCGTCGCGCAGGGCGCGCTGGAGATGCTCAGCCCGCTCGGCCAGCAGCTCGGCATCCGGATCAGCCCCCGCTACGGCATCTGGGACCCGGTGGGTATGCAGGTCGTCGCCACCGCGGACCAGGCCGCGACCACCGAGATCATGGAACGCGGCACCCAGCGTTGACCGAGGGCCCCGGCACCGCGTCGTGATGGTGGAATAGCCGTCGTGAGTTCCAGGACCGATTCCAGCGTCAGTTCCCGTGCGGATGCCGATTCCGGGGCCAGTGCCGTCATCGTGCTGGACACCCGGCTCGGCGCGGTGCTACCGGTCTCGGCGGTGCCGCTGCTGCGTACCGCCGAGACCGTCTATGCCAGCGCAGCTCAGCTGCCGGCCGGGGTGGCCGAGATCGCCGAGCCGGCCCCGGA
>CAJCJE010000824.1 GCA_903970565.1 Candidatus Melainabacteria bacterium
GCCTGCCACGAACTGTCCCAGTCCGGCGCCCCGCTCGTCGTGGTCGGCGCCGGCCTGCCGCACCTGCCGGCGGTGCTCTCGGCCAGCAAGTCCTACTCCGAGCGGCTGTTCCGCTACCTGCGCATCGACCGGCTGGAACGCGAGGAGGCCGACCGTGCCGTCCTCGCCCCGATCGAACGCGAGACCGCCGGCATCACCCCGGACGCCCTCGACGCCCTGTTCGCCGCCTCCGGCGGCTACCCCTACTTCATCCAGGCATACGGCAAAGCCGCCTGGGACGCCGCGCCCACCGATCCGATCACCGCCGAGGACGTCGCGGTGGCCGCCCCGGAGGCCGAGGCTGAACTCGCGGTCGGCTTCTTCGGCTCCCGCTACGAACGCGCCACCCCCGCCGAACGCGAGTACCTGCGCGCGATGGCCGAACTGACCGAGGGCCGCGACGAGGGCGCCGGCAGTTCCGATGTCGCCATCTTCCTCGGCCGCAAGCCGTCCTCGCTCTCGCCGTCGCGGGACAGCCTGATCAAGAAGGGCCTGGTCTACTCCGCCGAACGCGGCCGGATCGCCTTCACCGTCCCGCACTTCGGCCGGTTCCTGCTGGGCAAGGACGAGTAACGCTCTATCCAGCTTTATAGCCTCGATGCTAGATATTGATAGAGAGAACATGCTCGTTGTAAAACTTCTCTGTGCAACCAAGGGTGTTCGGATGGGTGAAATTACGAACCCGAATGTATGTGACTTGGCTCACATATACCGTAAGTGTAACAACCTCACGGTGGGGCCCGATGTCAAAGGTGGCTCCGTAGTGCTGCCGGACCCCCGACCTGGCAGCACTACGGAGTATCCATATCCAGGCACCTCACCCATTGGTGGAGGTGCCTTTTCGCTGTTCAGGCTCCCAGCCCGCCGCCGGCCGCCGATCACATGTCCCGTCCGCGTCGAGGCCCGCGTCGAGCGAGGTGGCGTCCTCGACGCTGATCCAGAACCGATCCTCACCCCGCCGCCGGCCGTCGGGCACGCCACCATTGGCCGGGATCACCCGGCGGGACGGTTCGTTGTCCAGATCGTAGGTGAGCAGAACTCGGTCGATGCCAAGCCCGGCGACACTCCACGAGCCCGGCCGCCAGCATCCGGGTCGCATAACCCTGCCGGCACCACGGGGCGACCACGTGATATCCGACATGGCCGCCGGCTTCGGCAAGTTCGGGCGTCAACTCGTGCCGGACGACCAGCGTCCCCAGGTAGTACTCACCGGAGACGTACCAGAAACCGTCGAGGGCACTCCCACCGCGTCCGCACTCCGCGCCGCACGGCACGTACTCGTCGAAGTCCTCGCTGGCCAGCCCCAACCATTCGGTCGGTTTGCCGTCTATGCACTCGACGGTGTGATGATTCCCGTCCCGCGACACAATGAGCTGGGCGAGGAACTTGCGGTAGACATCTTCAAGGAGTGTCAGGACATGCTTGGGAGGGGCTGGTGGCGGAAATGAGGACGTACCACGCCGAGGTGACCAGGGATGGCAGGTTCTGGCTCATCCGCATTGCCGAGATCAGCCGGTCAACCCAGGCTCTTCGCTACAAGGACGTGCCGATCATGGCCGGTGAGTTGATCGAGATCATGGAGGGACTCGGCAGCGAGGACTACGAGCTGGACATTCGAGTCCACTTGCCAAGTGCCGTGCAGGATCATCTTGCTCGCGCGGAAGTGCTGCGCGTAGAGGCTGGACGCAAGCAGGCCGAGGCTGCGGCTGAGTCGCGCGCCGCCGTCCGTGAACTGCTCGCGAAGGGACTGTCCCAGCGTGAGGCCGGAGAAGTCCTTGGCTTGTCCTTTCAGCGCGTCAACCAACTCGTGAAGTCCTGACGGTGCCCTTCCACATCTCGGGATGGGAACAGGCACGACGTAGGAAGACGTTGGGGCCGGCGTGACCTCTACGCAGCCGCGCAGGCGTGCCCGTGTTCGTGCCCCTGAGCTGACCGGGACGCGCTGGCTCAACACGGGCGGTAAGTCCTATTCGATCAAGGACTTCCGGGGCAAAATTCTGCTCCTGGACTTCTGGACCTTCTGCTGCGTCAACTGCATCCACGTGCTCGACGAACTGCGGTCGCTGGAGGAGGAGTTCGCCGATGTGCTCGTCACGGTCGGCGTGCACTCGCCGAAGTTCGCGCACGAGGCCGAGCCGGCCGCGGTCGCCGCGGCGGTCGAGCGGGTCGCGGTGCACCATCCGGTCCTGGACGACCCCGAGCTGACCACCTGGCAGGCCTACGCGGTGCACGCCTGGCCGACCCTGGTCCTGGTCGACCCCGAGGGCTACGTCGTGCACGTCGCGGCCGGCGAGGGGCATGTCGAGGCGCTGCGGCGGGTGGTCAGGGAACTCGTCGCCGAACACGAGCGGCGCGGCACCCTGCACCGGGGCTCCAGCCCCTACGTGCCCCCGCCCCCGGCCGCCACCGAACTGCGCTTCCCGAGCAAGGCCCTGGTCACACCGTCGGGCACCCTCCTGGTCGCGGACACCGCGCACCACCGCCTGGTCGAACTCGCCGCCGACGGGACCACCGTGCTGCGCCGCATCGGCACCGGCAGCCGGGGCCGCGTCGACGGTGATGCCACGCGGGCCGGATTCGCCGAGCCCGGCGGCTTCGCCCTGCTCCCGCCCGAGATCGCCGCGCGGGTCGGCTACGACGTTCTGGTCGCGGACACCGTCAACCATCTGCTCCGCTCGGTTCGGCTGGCCGACGGCACGGTCGCCACCGTGGCCGGGACCGGCGCGCAGTGGCGCAACGGTGACACCGACGGGCCGGCCCTGGAGGTCGACCTGTCCAGTCCGCTCGACCTCGCCTGGTGGCAACCGGCCGGCGGCGTGCTGATCGCGATGTCCGGCAACCACACGCTGAGTCTGTTCGACCCGCTGGCCGGCACCGTCCGCCGCTTCGCCGGCACGACCGTCGAGGGACTACAGGACGGCCCGGTCCAGGCCGCGTTCTTCGCCCAGCCCGCCGGCCTCGCCGCCACCGAGGACCGGCTCTGGCTGCTGGACTCGGAAACCTCCGCGCTGCGGGTCGTCGAGGCCGGCGCCGAGCCGGGCGAGTTCGTCGTCCGCACCGTGGTGGGCAGCGGCCTGTTCGACTTCGGCCACCGGGACGGTCCGGCCGCGACCGCGCTGCTGCAACACCCGCTCGGCCTGGCCGTGCTCCCGGACGGCAGCGTGGCCGTCGCGGACACCTACAACGGCGCGATCCGCCGCTACGACCCGGCCTCCGCCGAGGTGTCCACCCTGGCCACCGATCTCGCCGAACCGGCCGACCTGGTCCTGCTCGACGAGGACATCGTCGCGGTCGTCTCCGGCGCGCATCAACTCGACCGGCCCGTCGCGCCCGGCCTGGCCGCCGAACTCGTGCACGGCACCGCCCACCAGGTGCGCCGGCCGGCCACGGATCTCGCGCCCGGCGAGGTGGTGCTCACCGTCATTTTCGATCCCCCGCCCGGCCAGCGCATCGACGACCGCTACGGCCCCTCCACCCGGCTGGAGATCAGCTCCTCGCCACCGCAACTGCTGCGCTCCGGCGCCGGGGTGAGTACCGAGCTGAGCCGCACCCTCGTACTGGCCGACGACCTCCCCGGCGGGGTCCTGCACGTGATCGCCCAGGCTGCCAGCTGCGACTCGGTCGGCGAGCACCCGGCCTGTCGACTCAGTCGTCAGGACTGGGGCGTTCCGGTCCGGCTCCAGGACTGGGGCGCCACCCGGCTGCCGCTGGTACTCGGCGGCATGGACGGCTGAGCCGACCGGCCCCACCCCCGACCGAGCCCACCCCAACCGGGCCCACCCC
>CAJCJE010000825.1 GCA_903970565.1 Candidatus Melainabacteria bacterium
TCACCGGGCGCTACTTCGACTACGCGAACGGCTATCCGCCCGTGATCAGCGAACCCGACAGCGCGGAGAGCGACCGGATCACCGAGGCCCGCAACGAGTTGATCGAGGGCATCATCGCCGAGAGCGAGGACGAGTCCCTGATGGACCGTTACCTGGCCGGCGAGGTGATCGACAGCGCGACGCTCATCGCGGATCTGGAGAAAGCCGTGGTGCGCGGGTCTTTTCACCCGGTCATCCCGGTCTCCGCGCTGACCGGTCTGGGCATCGCCGAGCTGCTGGAGGTGCTCATCGGCGGTTTCCCGTCCCCGCTGGAGCATCCGCTGCCCCCGGTGACCGACCCGGACGGCAGGCCGCACCAGGGCATCACCGCGAACCCGGACGGTCCGCTGGCCGCCGAGGTGGTGCGCACCGCGGTCGACTCCTATGTCGGCCGGGTGTCGTTGGTCCGGGTGTTCTCCGGGACGCTGCGGCCGGAAAACGCGGTGCACGTGTCCGGGCACGGCCTCGCCGACCGGGGCCATTCCGACCACGACACCGACGAGCGGGTCGCGCACATCTACTCACCGCTGGGCGCGAACCTGCGCGAGGTGCCCTACTGCGTCGCGGGCGACCTGTGTGCGTTGACCAAGGTCGGATCGGCGGAAACCGGTGACACGGTGTCCACGCCGGAGGACCCGATGCTGATGGCACCGTGGGTGATGCCGGAACCGCTGTTGCCGGTCGCGGTCGTCGCCAGGACCCGCAGCGACGAGGACACGCTGGCCCGCAACCTGGCCCGCCTGGTGGCCAGCGATCCGACGCTGCGGATGGACCGCAACCCCGACACCCACCAACTCGTCCTGTGGTGCATGGGCGAGGCACATGCCGATGTCGTGCTGGCCAGGCTGAAGGCCGGCGGCGCCGAGGTGGACACCGAGCCGGTGCGGGTGGCGCTGCGTGAAACCTTCGCCGCCGCCGCGTCCGGACACGGCCGGCACGTCAAACAGTCCGGCGGGCACGGCCAGTTCGCGGTCTGCGACCTGACCGTGGAACCGCTGCCCAGGGGCGCCGGTTTCGAGTTCGTCGACAGGACGGTCGGCGGCGCCGTGCCGCACCAGTTCATCCCGAGCGTGGAGAAGGGTGTCCGGGCCCAGTTGGCCGCCGGGCTGCACAGCGGTCATCCGGTCGTCGACGTGCGGGTGACCCTCACCGACGGCAAGGCGCACAGCGTCGACTCCTCCGACGCCGCCTTCCAGACCGCCGGTGCGCTGGCGCTGAAGGACGCGGCCACGGGCGCCAGGGTCACGCTGCTGGAACCGTTGGACGAAATCTCCGTGACCCTGCCCGACGAGCACCTCGGCACCATCCTCGGCGACCTGTCCGGCCGGCGCGGTCGGGTGCTGGGCACCGAACCGAGCGAGGCCGGGCACACCGTGGTCCGCGCCGAGGTGCCGGCCGGGGAACTGCTCCGATACTCCATCGACCTGCGCTCGATGACCTCCGGCAGCGGCGGCTTCGTCCGGCGCTTCGCCCGCTACGACCCGAAGCCCGAACATCCCGGCGGCGAGCAGCGGGAGGAGGTGAAGGGCCGCCACTGACCGATCGAAAATAGGCGGCGAAGGCACCGGCCCGGCGCATAATCTGGCGTCCATGACCGGTTCGGTAACGGCGGTGAGTCGCCATCAGGAGCACACCTTCAGCAAACCGAACTCCGCGCGCATCATCCTGTTGACCGGCCTCGGCGTCGAAGGCGACGCGCATCTGGGCCGCACCGTCCAGCACCGTTCCCGGATAGCGCGCACCCCGAACGCGCCCAACCTGCGCCAGGTTCATCTCATCCATGCCGAACTGCTCGACGAACTCGCCGCCGCCGGTTTCACCGTGCGGGCCGGCGAGATGGGCGAGAACGTGACCACGCTCGGCGTCGACCTGCTCGCGCTGCCGACCGGAACCCGACTGCGCCTCGAGCCGGGCGCGGTCGTGGAGGTGACCGGACTGCGCAATCCGTGTCGGCAGCTGGACCATTTCCAGCACGGCCTGATGAACGCCGTGCTGGATCACGACGAGGACGGAAACCTGATCCGCAAGGCCGGGATCATGGCGATCGTGCTGGCCGACGGCGAGGTCCGGCCCGGTGATCCGATCACGGTGGAACTGCCGGCCCGGCCGCACCGACCCCTGCAACCGGTCTGACGCGATTCGCGGGCACGGTGAGCGTCAGTTTCAGCGCTCTCTCCACGCGAGCGGCGACGGGGTGACCGCTGCCTCCGCGACTTTTCGCGCTGTCTCGGTCTTCAGACCGTTGCGGGCGGAGTCGATCCAGCCGTCGACGCGGTGCACGCCGATGTCTCGGTACTCGACTGCCTGAAGTAGCCGCTGACCGTGTGCGGTAGATCGCCGGTCCGGGTCTCCTGAGTGTCGTGCCACAGGGTGAGGAACGAAGCGCGAGCAGGATCAGTGCTTTCTTCGGCGGCGATCATGGCGGCCAGTTGAGCGACCCGCATGGTGTGCTTATTGAGCAGAGAAGGCCGAGAGGCGATGAGCGCATGGGTGGTGGACAAATTCAGGGGCAGGTGGGGTGAGCCGGGGTCCAGTCGATTCGTGAGATGTGCGAGCAGCCGGACACCGGCCCATGATCGCGTGTCGTGACTCAACATGAACGTATCCTTGGTCTGCTCCTCATGTCATTCGCCGATCCAGTATGCCCAATAGTTCAGGTTCGCCACATCGGTATGAGTACCAGTCATCTTGCTGACGAAATCGTGGATTTGTGCTTCGTCTCCCGTAGACGCCAGCTGAATGTAAACAACCAGTCGCGATGGCCCAAGAAGTGAGCGGAAGGCAGGTGGTGCCGCCCGCTGGTCAGTCGTTCCGAGGGAAGCCGAGGTTGACGTTGCCGGGCGCCGGGGTGCCCTGGGTGCTCACGCCGACCGCGCGTTCCGGCCAGCGGCTGGTGATCACCTTGTTGCGGGTGAAGAAATGGATGCCGTCCGGACCGTAGGCGTGCGAGTCACCGAACAGCGAGTCCTTCCAGCCACCGAAGGAGTAGTAGGACACCGGCACCGGGATCGGTACGTTGACGCCGACCATGCCGACCTCGATCTCGTTCTGGAACGCCCGCGCCGCGCCGCCGTCGCCGGTGAAGATGGCGGTGCCGTTGCCGTAGGGGTTGGCGTTGACCAGGTTCACCGCGTCCGCGTAGCTGGGTACCCGCACGACCGACAGTACCGGGCCGAAGATCTCGTCGGTGTAGACGGACATCTCGGGGGTGACGTTGTCGAACAGGGTCGGTCCGAGCCAGTAGCCGCCGGCCTCGCCGTCCACCGGGTGCCCTCGGCCGTCGACCGCCAGGGTGGCTCCCTCCGCCACCCCGGCGTCCAAATAGGACACTACGCGGTCGCGGTGGGCGGCGGTGACGAGTGGGCCCATCTCGCAGCCGGGACGCCGGCCGTCGCCGATGTGCAGGGTGGCCATCCGCTCCTTGATCCGCGCGATCAGCTCGTCGGCGACCGGATCGACCGCCACCACAACGGAAATCGCCATACAGCGTTCGCCGGCCGAACCGAAGCCGGCCGACACGGCGGCGTCGGCGGTGACGTCGAGGTCGGCGTCGGGCAGCACGACCATGTGGTTCTTGGCGCCGCCGAGGGCCTGCACCCGCTTGCCGGCCGCGGTGCCGCGCCCGTAGACGTAGCGGGCGATCGGCGTGGAGCCGACGAAGGAGACGGCCCTGATCGTCGGGTGGTCCAGGATTCGGTCCACCGCGACCTTGTCGCCGTGCACGACGTTGAACACGCCGTCCGGCAAACCGGCCTCGGCCCACAGTTCGGCGAGGAAGTTCGCCGGGGACGGGTCCTTCTCGCTCGGTTTGAGGACGACCGCGTTGCCGCAGGCGATCGCGTTGGGCGCGAACCACAGCGGGACCATCGCCGGGAAGTTGAACGGCGAGATGATGCCGACCACACCCAGCGGCTGCCGGATCGAGTAGACGTCGACGGAGGTGGAGGCGTTCTCGCTGAAGCCGCCCTTGAGCAGTTGCGGGATGCCGCAGGCGAACTCGACGGCCTCCAGGCCGCGCGCGACCTCGCCGGCGGCGTCGGACAGGACCTTGCCGTGTTCGGCGGTGATCAGCTCGGTGATCCGCCGCCGGTTGTTGTTGAGCAGTTCACGGAAGGCGAACAGCACGGTCGAGCGCTTGGCCAGCGAGGCGTTGCGCCAGCCCTGCCAGGCCGCGTTCGCGGCGGCGACGGCCTCGTCGACGACGGTCTCGGTGGCGAAGTCCAGCGTCGCGCTGCGCTCGCCGGTGGCCGGGTCGTAGACGCTGCCGGTGCGCTCGGCGACACCGTCCCACGGCTTGCCGCCGATCCAGTGGGTGATCCGGGCGGGGCTGGTGCTCATCAGGTCTGCTCCACGGGTCGCGAGATTCAGGAGGCGTGGGCGAGCGACGCGATCACGTCGGTCAGCTTCGCCAGGGCCTCTTCGGTTTCATCCTCGGTCAGGGTCAGCGGCGGCGCCAGCCTCAGCACGTTGCCGTGCAGGCCGCCCTTGCCGATCAGCAGTCCGGCCTGCCGGCTCCTCTCCATCGCCGACACCGCCGCGGCCACGTCCGGCGAACCGTCGGGAGCGACGAGTTCGAGGCCGATCATCAGGCCCTTGCCGCGCACCGTCTTCACGAACTCCCAGCGCTCCGCCATCTCGCGGAACGCCGCCATCAGCCGCTCGCCCTTGGCCGCGGCGTTGGCGACCAGGTCCTCGCGCTCGATCACTTCGAGCGTGGCGAGGCCGGCGGCCATGGCGAGGTCGCCCTTGGCTTCGGTGGTGGTCTCCGAACAACCGGTCGAGACGCCGCCCATGACGCCACCCAGGCCGATGACGCCGGAGGCGTCGGCGATGACGCACATCTGGTCGCTGACCGCATACGTCTTGCCGTCCAGCGCCGCGACGGTCTCGCCGGTGCGGCCCAGCCGCGCCTCGATGACGCCGCCGGCGATCTTGGCCGCGTCATAGACGTGCAGCGGGCGCGCTCGGTCGTAGGAAAGGAAGTTGGTGACGTCGACCAGGGCGTTGATCGGGCGAAGGCCGATGGCGCGCAGCCGGTCCTGCAGCCAGGCCGGCGAGGGGCCGTTCTTCAGTCCACGGATCACCCGGCCGGCGAAGACCGGGCAGGCGTCGGAGCCGTCGACGCGGATCTCGATCGGGCAGGGGAATTGGCCGGGAACCGGCGCGACGGACAGGTCCTTCAGCGTGCCGATCCCGGCCGCGGCGAGGTCGCGGGCGATGCCGGCGACACCCAGCCAATCGGGCCGGTTCGGCGTGACCTCGAAGTCGATGACGGCTTCCAGGCCCAGGGCCTCGGCGGCCGGCGTCCCGATCGCCGCCTCGGCCAGCTCCAGAATGCCGTCGCTCTCCTCGGCGGTCTGCAGTTCGGAGGCCGAGCA